>CAZKNB010000014.1:0-8592 GCA_964554075.1 uncultured Bacteroides sp. | reverse complement strand
CGCAATCTGTGCCAGTAGCCAGCTGCGTGAGATTACGGCGTGCGCCTTGAGCAACTCGAGCGACGAGGTGGCGCTCATCTCCGAAGAGATTACGCTGGTCAGATACTCCTCCACGCCAACAATGTTTATTGCCCTCAGCATGCCATCCTCCACGATGATGCGGAGTGCTCCGCGGAAGCGCTGACGCTCGTGTCGCTCCCAGTGGAAGCCTATCCCAATCACCACGTCCTCCAGCGTGAATGAGTCGCTGTCGGGATGCGTCGGGGTGAAGAGCAGCTCCTCGTAAGCCTCTCCCTCCCAGACTATGCTGTTGCCGTCAATGGTGATGTGTTTCAGCTCTGCCCCGCCTTCGCATGAACTATCATGTCGCAGCTCCTCTTCGCAGGAACTACCGTTATCCGGCTTTTTCCCCTTAAAGCAGTATTCTCCGTCGAGCGAGAAGGCGATGCTTTCCGCAGCGACTATGCCGACAGATATCTGAGGCTCCTTCATTGTTGTTCAATGCTTTGTTGGATGTAGTCCATGATCTCCTTCTCATTGTCGGGGTGGAACCAGCGGATAGATTCGTCGCGCTTGAACCAGGTCATCTGCTTGCGCGAGTAGATGCGCGAGTTCTGCTTGATCTTCTCCACGGCGAACTCCAGTGTGGTTGTTCCCTCCATGTAGGCGTAGAGTTCTTTGTAGCCGACGGTGTTGAGCGAGTTGAGCGAACGCAGGTCGTAGAAGCGTCGTGCCTCCTCGAGCAGCCCCTCCTCCATCATGATGTCCACACGTCGGTTGATGCGCTCGTAGAGCTCCTCGCGGTCGCGTGTCAGTCCCACCTTGATGATGTTGAATGGTCTCGCCTTCTTCTGTTGGGTGCGGAAGGAGGTGTAGGTGCGTCCCGTCATGTAGCATATTTCCAGCGCATGGATTACGCGCTTAGGGTTCTTCAGGTCCACTATGTTGTAGTACTCCGGGTCCAGCAGTCGCAGCTCTGCGCAAAGGCGCTCAAGGCCCTCCTCTTCGTAGCGCTGCATCATCAGCTGTCGAGTCTCGGCGTCGACAGTAGGAATGTCGTCGATGCCGTTGCATACGGCGTCGACGTACATCATCGAACCACCCGTAAGCACCACATTGTCGTGACTCTGGAAGAGGTTGGTGATGATGGCCATAGCCTCCTCTTCGTAGCGTGCGGCGCTGTAGTAGTCGGTCAGTTGGAGGGTGCCGACCAGATGGTGTTTCACCCGCGCCAGCTGCTGGTCAGTTGGGGCGGCTGTACCAATCTTCAGGTCGGCGTAGAGCTGGCGCGAGTCGGCCGAGACAATCTCCGTGGAGTAGCGCTCAGCGACACGCAGGCTCAGTTCTGTCTTTCCAACGCCTGTAGGTCCTATAATGACAATTAAGTCCTTTCTTTTAGTAGCCATCGTTATAGTCCGATGCGCCGTAGTTCTCACCACCGCCCATGTCGAAACCATCCTGATCGAAGTCCTCCATGTCGTAGTCCTGGTCGCCATAGAAGTTCTCGTCGAGGTCGATGGAACCGGTCTGCTGGGCCATCTCCTCGAAGTCGACGGTCTGCTCGGGAGCGTTGCCGTGCTTCTTGGTACACTTAGCGCCCTCCATGTTCTTACCGGTCATAATCTCGGTCAACTCAATAAAGAAGCAGCGCTCAGTCATGTAGTCGAACACGTAGAGCAACTTCTGTTTCTCATCTTCCACCAAATCGCTGATCTTGGTGTCTGCCATCACCCAGCTGTCAATCTCCGGGTTGTCGTCCATCTCCTCCAGCGTTATCTCTTTCTCCTTTTCCCAGTCCTCGTCGCAGATGAAGAACGAAGTCATCTGATCGTCCTTATAGTCCACAGCGCTGATGATAGCCTTGTGGAAGTCGAGGAAGGTAGCCTCAGGGTCAATCTGAATCTCTCTTAAGAAGTCATCGACCTCATCAGAGATAATGGTAAATCTGTATATCATAACTTCTTTATGTTTTTGTCAGTTCTAGAATAAATAGTTGTTTCTCTCTCCGCGCTTATCTGATGATACCTCTCTCAGAGCTGCTGATGAAGTCGACGATGTAGTCGATCTCCTTCGATGCCGGCAGTTCAGCCTTGATTTTGGCGATGGCCTCAGTCGTGGTCAGACCGCTCTGATAGATGATGCGGTAGGCATTGTGAATGTTTTCGATGGTCTCATTGCTGAATCCGCGGCGGCGCAGACCGATGAGATTGATTCCGGCATAAGAGATTGGCTCTCTGCCCGCGATGATATATGGCGGGATGTCCTTGCTGAAGCGGCTGCCTCCCTGGACCATCACGTAACCGCCAACGCGGCAGAACTGATGCATCAGCACCTCGGCACTGATAATGGCGTTGTCGTCAATAACAATCTCGCCAGCCATCTTGGTGGCGTTGCCGATGATACATCCGTTACCGATTGTGGCGTCGTGAGCCACGTGAACGCCCTCCATGAGCAGGTTGTTGCTGCCCACCTTGGTACGCCCCTTGGCTGCTGTGCCACGGTTGATGGTCACACCCTCGCGGATGAGGTTGTTGTCGCCAATCTCGGCTGTTGTCTCCTCGCCACGGAACTTGAGGTCCTGAGGCACGGCACCAATCACCGCGTTGGGGAAGATGGTGTTGCCGTTGCCGATGCGCGAACCATAAAGGATGGTAGCGTGAGGCATAATCTTGTTGTTGTCACCGATTACGACATTCTTATCGATATAGACAAAGGGAGCTATCTCGACGTTTTCGCCGATAACGGCTTCGGGATCTACATAAGCTAATGGGCTTATCATAACTCTTTTCCTCCTTCGTTTATTTGTTCTTTACTATTTGTGCCATGAACTCAGCCTCGCATACCACCTTCTCGCCGACGAAGGCATAACCCTTCATCGTGGCGATGCCACGGCGGATTGGAGTGATCAGCTCGACACGGAATATCAGTGTGTCGCCCGGAACCACCTTCTGGCGGAACTTCACACCGTCAATCTTCATGAAATATGTAGAGTAGCGCTCCGGCTCATCGACAGAGTTGAGCACCAACAGACCGCCAACCTGCGCCATGGCCTCAATCTGAAGCACGCCCGGCATGACAGGCTCTTGCGGGAAGTGACCCTGGAAGAAGGGCTCGTTTGAGGTGATGTTCTTCACGCCCACGATGTAGTTGGCGCCAATCTCAATCACCTTGTCGACCAGCTGGAACGGATAGCGGTGGGGCAGGAGCTCACGGATGCGGTTGACATCCATCACCGGTGCCTCGTTGCAGTTGTAGGCCGGAGCCTGAATCTCGTGGAGACGAATCTCCTTGCGCAGCAGGCGGGCAAACTTATTGTTCACCGTGTGGCCCGGACGTGTAGCGATGATGCGTCCCTTGATAGGTTTGCCGACAAGGGCAAGGTCGCCGATGATGTCGAGCAGTTTGTGGCGTGCACACTCGTTAGGCCAAACCAGCGGTTTATGGTTGATGTAGCCAAGCTTGGTAGCGTCCATGTGAGGAACGCCCATCACGTCGGCCAGCTTGTCATAGTTCTCCTGACTCATCTCGCGCTCGTAGATCACGATAGCGTTGTCCAGGTCGCCACCCTTGATAAGTCCGGCGCCGAGCAGCGGCTCGATGTCGCGGACAAACACGAATGTACGGCTGGCAGCAATCTCATCCTTAAACTTGCTCATGTCCTCGAGGGTTGCAAACTGGTTAGGAATGATTGTTGAGTCGTATGATGCGAGAACGTTCAGGCTGAAGTTCTCGTCGGGAAGTATGATGATTGACGAACCCGTCTTCTCGTCGCGATACTCAATCTTCGACTTGATGACGTAGAAGTCCTTCACTGCGTTCTGCTCGGCGATGCCCACCTTCTCAATCTGCTCCACGTAGTACTGAGCACTACCGTCGAGGATAGGGAACTCGGGACCATCCACCTGGATGAGGCAGTTGTCGATGCCGAGAGCGAAGAGTGCGGCCATACCATGCTCGATGGTACTGATCTTCACACCATTCTTCTCGATGACGGTGCCGCGAGTCGTCTCGCTGACGTTGTCCGCCACCGCGTCTATGATAGGTTTATCTTCTAAGTCAATGCGTTGAATCTTATAGCCGTGGTTCTCGGGTGCAGGGTTGAAAGTGACTGTCAGGTTCAGACCCGTGTGCAGTCCCTTACCACTAAGCGAAAAGCTGCTCTGCAGCGTTTTTTGTTTAAGCATCAGAGTTACTTATTTAGTTGTTTCTTTATCTCTTCCAGTTCTCTGCGCAGCTGGCCCAGCTCCATATACATGTCTGGCAGTTTGCGGTGGATAGAAGCCGACTTGAAGTAGGGCTTCATCTCCATAGGCGGAGTACCAATCAACTGGCTGCCGCTGGCTATGCTGCTCGGAACGCCCGACTGAGCGCCCAGGTTGACGTGGTCGCCGATGGTGATGTGGCCTGCAATGCCCACCTGACCACCAAACATACACCAGTCGCCCACCTTTGTAGAGCCTGCGATGCCCACCTGTGAAGCCATCACGGTGTTCTCGCCAATCTCGTCGTTGTGAGCAATCTGCACCAGGTTGTCAATCTTCGTTCCGCGGTGGATGACTGTGGCACCCATCGTTGCACGGTCGACACATGTGTTGGCGCCGATGTCCACACGATCCTCGAGCACCACGATTCCAATCTGCGGAATCTTGTCGTAGCCCTCGGGGGTAGGAGCGAAGCCAAATCCGTCGGCACCAATCACGGCGCCCGAATGGATGATACACTCGTTGCCCACCTTGCAGTCGTGGTAGATGTTTACGCCGGAATAGATCAGCGTGTTGTTGCCAATCCTTACGTTGTCGCCGACGAAGCTATGCGGATAAATCTGGCAGTTGTCGCCGACGATAGCATTGTCGCCCACATAGGCAAAGGCACCGATATAGACATTCTCGCCAATCTTGGCCGACGGCGAAACGAAGGCAAGCGAGTCGACGCCCGTCTTCTTAGGTTTACTCATCTCGTAGAGGGTGAGAAGCTTGGCAAGACACTCGTAAGCGTTGTCAACCTTTATTAATGTTGTCTTTATCTCCTTTTCTGCCACAAAATCACGGTTCACCAGTACGATGCTGGACTTTGTGTCATATATGTAGTGCGTATATTTAGGGTTCGAAAGGAATGAGATTGCACCCGGAACTCCCTCTTCAATCTTTGCGAAGGTGTTCACCGTAGCGTTCTCATCTCCAATAATTTCACCTGATATATACGCTGCGATTTGCTTAGCTGAAAACTCCATATCTCTATCAGTTGTTTTATTATTAGGATATATTTCACCTACAAATAACGTACTTTTTTTCCATATATTACTACTCTACACGTAATATTTTCTATCACTTTGGTAGAATAGAGCCTGATTTGTAGCTATTTTTCAGTGCTCCTGACCACCATTTTTCGTCAGAGAATCCTCTTCAGCTCCTCTGCCATCTGCTCCTGCACCTTCTTAGCCTCGCGGCGTGCTGCCTCGGCGAAGGCCTCACTCTTGTCGGCGTAGATGATGCCGCGTGAAGAGTTCACAATCAGACCACAAGTCTGGTTCATGCCATACTTGCAGACCTCGGCAAGCGATCCGCCCTGAGCACCGATGCCCGGAACGAGCAGGAAGTGGTTGGGGACAATCTTGCGGATATCCTCGAAGGCACTCCCCTGAGTGGCACCTACCACGTACATCATCTTGTCGTCGCCAGCCCACTCCTGCGACTTGCGCAGCACCTTCTCAAACAGACGTTCGCCCTGAGCGTCGGTAGTCAGCTGGAAGTCGTGAGAGCCCTTGTTGCTGGTCAGCGCAAGCAGGATGACCCACTTGCCCTCGTAGCCCAGGAAGGGAGTGACGCTGTCCTCGCCCATGTAGGGAGCCACTGTCACAGAGTCGATGTCCTGCTCCTCAAAGAAGGTGCGGGCATACATGGCAGATGTGTTGCCTATGTCGCCACGCTTAGCGTCGGCGATGATGAACTGGTCGGGATAGTTCTCCTTGATGTAGCGCACGGTCTTGTCGAAAGCAATCCAGCCCTTGACGCCCATGCTCTCATAGAAAGCCAGATTAGGCTTGTAGGCTATGCAGAGGTCGGCAGTAGCGTCGATGATAGCCTTGTTGAATGCGAAGATTGGATCCTCCTCCTTGAGCAGGTGCTCCGGAATCTTCTTTATATCAGTGTCGAGTCCTACGCAGAGAAACGATTTCTTGCGGCGGATGTTCTCAAAAAGCTCTTCTTTATTCATAATATATACCTGTTTAAGTTTAGTTTTTCTAGAGTTCGCTCTCCTTGAGGCGCTCAGCGTTCTCGGCCACCGTCAGCTTGTCGATGCACTCCTGAATGTCGCCATCCATGAAGGCAGCGAGATTGTAGATGGTATAGTTGATGCGGTGGTCGGTGATGCGGCCCTGCGGATAGTTGTAGGTACGAATCTTGGCAGAGCGGTCGCCGGTAGAGACCATAGTCTTACGCTTTGACGCAATGTCGTCGATATATTTCTGATGCTCCTTGTCGTAGATAAATGTACGCAGGCGTGCAAGCGCGCGCTCCTTGTTCTTAGGCTGGTCGCGCGTCTCGGTACACTCAATCAGAATCTCCTCGCTGACGCCGGTGTTGGGGTTCTTCCAGATGTAGCGCAGGCGTACGCCAGACTCCACCTTGTTGACATTCTGTCCGCCGGCACCGCCGCTTCGGAATGTATCCCACTTGATTTCGCCCTCGTTGATCTCCACGTCGAACGGCTCTGCCTCGGGCAACACGGCTACCGATGCAGCCGATGTATGCACACGGCCCTGAGTCTCTGTGGCAGGCACACGCTGCACGCGGTGGACGCCCGACTCATACTTCAGCACACCGTAGACATTGTCGCCGGTCACGCTGCAGATGATCTCCTTGAAGCCTCCGGCAGCACCCTCGTTGGCGCTCGAAACCTCCAGCTTCCAGCCCTTCGACTCGCAAAACTTGCTATACATGCGGAAGAGGTCGCCGGCAAATATGGCAGCCTCGTCGCCGCCCGTACCGCCACGAATCTCGAGGATGGCGTTGCGGCTATCCTGCGGGTCGGCAGGCACAAGCATCAGCTTAATCTCCTCCTCGAGCTCCGGCAGTCGTGCCTGAGCCGTCTCAAGCTCCTCCTTTGCCATCTCGCGCATCTCTGCGTCGCTCTCGTTGGCGATAATCTCCTTCGCCTCGCTGATGTTGGCAAGCGTCTGCTTGTACTCCTTGCGTGCCTTCATCAGGTCGTCAAGGTCCTTATACTCCTTGGTCAGTTTGACATATCTCTTCTGGTCGCTGATGACGTTCGGGTCGGTGATGAGGGTAGAAATCTCCTCAAAGCGCGCCACCAGTCCGTCGAGCTTCTCCAGTATATCGTTGCTATCTGCCATAAATCTCTTTGTTGATTAGTATCTGAATTCTCCGAACTCACTCTTGATGATCAACTCCTTCTTGTCGCTCTCCTCTACGCGTCCCACAATCTGAGCCGGGATGCCGAAGCTCTCGCTGATGGCGATGACCTCTGCTGCATGCTCAGGAGAGAGGTATACCTCGAGGCGATGACCCATGTTGAACACCTTGTACATCTCTGCCCAGTCGGTTCCGCTCTGCTCCTGAATGGTCTTGAAGAGTGGCGGGATGGGGAAGAGGTTGTCCTTCACCACACGGACATTGTCCACGAAGTGCATAATCTTGGTCTGTGCACCGCCGGAGCAGTGAACCATACCGTGGATCTCGGGACGGAGAGCGTCGAGCAGCTTCTTCACTACAGGCGCATAGGTTCTTGTCGGTGAGAGCACCAGCTTACCTGCGTCGAGCGGAGAACCCTCCACCTTGTCGGTCAGCTTCAGGCCGCCTGAATAGACCAGCTCCTCGGGAACTGCGGCGTCGTAGCTCTCGGGGAACTTCTCAGCCAGATATTTGGCGAAGACGTCGTGGCGTGCACTTGTCAGGCCGTTGCTACCCATACCGCCGTTGTACTCCTTCTCGTAGGTTGCCTGACCGTAGGAAGCCAGACCCACGATGACGTCGCCCGGACGGATGTTGGCGTTGTTGATGACGTCGGCACGCTTCATGCGGCAAGTGACGGTGCTGTCAACGATGATGGTGCGCACCAGGTCGCCCACGTCGGCAGTCTCGCCGCCGGTAGCGTAGACACCCACGCCCATTTCGCGCAGCTCAGCCAGCAGTTCGTCGGTACCGTTGATGATAGCGGAAATCACCTCGCCCGGCACCAGCAGCTTGTTTCGTCCGATGGTCGAAGAGACCAGGATGTTGTCCACTGCACCCACGCAGAGCAGGTCGTCGATATTCATGATTAGTGCATCCTGTGCGATACCCTTCCACACCGAGAGGTCGCCCGTCTCTTTCCAGTACATATAGGCGAGAGACGATTTAGTGCCGGCTCCGTCGGCGTGCATGATGTTGCAGTATTCCGGGTCTCCGCCCAGAATGTCGGGTATAATCTTACAGAAGGCCTTCGGGAAGATGCCTTTATCAATGTTCTTAATAGCGTTGTGGACATCCTCTTTAGAGGCGCTAACTCCACGCATCATGTATCTTTGGTTACTCATGAGTTATGATATTTTATGATGTCGCAAAATTACGAAAATATATTATATCCTCAAAA
>CAZKNB010000013.1:0-16925 GCA_964554075.1 uncultured Bacteroides sp. | reverse complement strand
CCATCTTCTTCAGCTCAGCCACCTCCTGACGCATGTCGAAGAGCACGGAGTAGAGAATCTCACGCTCACTCTCGAAGCTCTTGCTCTCCTTGCCGCCCATGACGACAGGCAGACGCTGTTCGTGGGTGTCGGGCAGGTAGTTGCGCAGTATGTTGGCACTGATCTCGCGGTTGGTCTCGATGACGGAGATCTGCTCCGTGATGTTCTTCAGCTGGCGCACGTTTCCCGGGAAGGGGAAGGCGAGCAGCACTCGCTTGGCATCTTCGGTCAGCTGAATGGCCGGCATGCGATACTTCTCGGCAAAGTCGGTAGCGAACTTACGGAAGAGCAGCAGGACGTCATCGCCACGCTCGCGCAGCGGCTGAATCTTGATGGGAACCGTGTTGAGACGATAGTAGAGATCCTCGCGGAAGCGACCCTCGGCAATGGCGTTGACCAGGTTTACGTTGGTAGCCGCCACGATGCGCACGTCGGTCTTCTGCACCTTTGAGGAGCCCACCTTGATGAACTCGCCGCTCTCGAGGACACGCAGCAGGCGCGCCTGAGTGGCTAGCGGCAACTCGCCCACCTCGTCGAGGAAGATGGTGCCGCCGTCCGCCTCGCCGAAGTATCCCTTTCTCTCACCTATGGCACCCGTAAAGGCACCCTTCTCGTGGCCGAAGAGCTCGGAGTCTATGGTACCCTCGGGTATCGCTCCGCAGTTGACCGCGATATATTGTCCATGTTTTCGTCTGCTGTATTGATGTATAATCTGCGGAAAGCTCTCCTTTCCCACTCCACTCTCTCCGGTGATAAGCACGGAGAGGTCGGTCGGAGCCACCTGGATTGCTATATCAATGGCGCGAGACAAAGACTCGGCATTACCGATGATGCCGAATCGAGACTTCACTTGTTGTATTTCCGCTCTAGTCATTATTCAGATTCCTTTCTTAGATGTCGTCGTCCACTGTGTCCAGCTTCAGCTTGTCGCTGTCGTCACGCTTCTCGTAGTACTGCTTGCGAAGCGGATGAGCCTTAGCCTCAGCGTAGCGCTGGCGGTTGCGGAAGACGTCGATAGCAACGTAGATTGCCTGGCGGAACGATGCCTCGCTTGCCAAGCCCTTGCCTGCGATGTCGTAGGCTGTGCCGTGGTCGGGCGACGTGCGGATGACGGGCAGTCCGGCTGTGAAGTTCACGCCGTTGTCCATTGCCAGTGTCTTGAAGGGAGCGAGTCCCTGGTCGTGATACATGGCCAGAACGCCGTCGAAATGGCTATAGTTGCCCGAGCCCATAAAGCCGTCCGATGAGTAGGGTCCGTAGCAGAGGATGCCCTGTGCCGACATCTCCTGGATGGCAGGACGGATGATTTCGTTCTCCTCAGAGCCCAGCAGACCGTTGTCGCCGGCGTGTGGGTTGAGCGAGAGCACTGCGATGCGCGGCGCCTCGATGTCGAAGTCCACTCGCAGCGAGTTGTTGAAGATGCGGAGCTTCTCCTCGATTGCCTCCTTTGTGACGTGGGATGCAATCTGGCTCACGGGCAGATGGCCGGTGACGAGAGCCACCTTCAGCTCGTCGTTCATCAGGATCATCAGCGCCTTGCTGCCGTCGCCCAGCTTCTCCTCTATATATTCTGTATGTCCGGGGAAGTTGAACTCCTCAGACTGGATGGTATTCTTGTTGATCGGGGCAGTGACAATCACGTCGATCAGTCCCTCGCGATAGTCGGCCATAGCTCTCTCGAGTGCCTCGAGAGCAGCCTTTCCCGCCTCGGGGTCTGGCTTAGCGAACTCCACCTTTACCTCATCGTCGTTGCAGTTGATGATGTTCAGTCGGTCGTCAGAAGCCTCTGAAGCCGAGTTGATGATGGTGAAGTTGGTGGTCAGCTCCATAGCCTTACGATGGTAAGCCGCAACCTTGGGCGAACCGTAGACGATAGGTGTACAGAGTTCGAGCATTGTCGCGTCGGCGAAAGTTTTCAGAATGACCTCATAGCCCACACCGTTGATATCTCCCTGTGTGATGCCAATTCTTATCTTATTATTTTCCATTTATATTCGGTTTTTTCCTGTCCTATATATAATATATGTGTATCCGTCGTTCCTCTCCTACTCCTCAATCTTAGCTGCGGGGAGCTTCAGGGTGTAGAGCGATGCCTCCATGGTGCGCACCAGGTTGCGTTTCATCTTGTCGGGCGAGTAGATGAAGATCTCCGCCGTGATGACGCGGTTGTTGATGGTGTCGACACGTGAGTGCGAAACGAACGGGCCGCCCATGAAGTCGCCCTTGATGCGCCAGAGTCCGCGCGCCTCGAAGGCGAACTGTCCCTGCACCTCAATCGGACGCACCTCTACGCTCATCGTATCGGTAGCCATATACATTCCCTCCTGCGCTCCGGGGATGTTGCGCTTCATGATGGTGTCGCGCATAGCCACGAAGTAATCCTTGGTGAAGGTGTTCGGGTCGGTATATGGATATGAGTAGATTACGAAGTTGCGGTTCGCAGTGGCTGTATTTGTTGAGCTCCAGATGAAGTCCTTGCCGAACTTGAAGGATGATAGCTCGGCGGGCACCCACACCTCGCAGTTGAACATAGAGTCGACCTTCGTAGAGATGAAGTCGCTGTGCTTATCCTCGAGGATTGACATCTGACGGTTCATCTCGACCCTGTTGAAGAGGTCGATGATCTGCTGCTCGTTCTCCTGAACGAAGCTTGCGAAGGTCACCTCGTCGGGAGCCTGGATGGTCAGTATGGTCTGCGGATATGAGTAGACATCCTTAGCCACCTTGAAAGAGCCCTTGGTGTAGATGTCCTGAATATCAACTATAATGATGTTGCGAATCAGCTTCAGTGTAGAGTCGTAGTCGCTGGGCGACGTGTACATCACCTTGAACGAGCTCTCCGACTGTGGCAGTCCCGGAACGTCGGACTTCAGCACAGCCTCCAGGGTCTTTCCTGCCGGTGCATTCCAGATATCCGGTTTCACGACAACGAGAATCTCGTAAGCTCTACCGCTTGAGGTCGGCGTGAAGACGCCACCATCCTTACACGAAGTGAGTCCCACTACGAGCAGGACGACGATGCTTAAAAATGACATTAGATTTCTCATACTTAGCAAAGTTTTATTCTGTATAAACTATTTATTTCTGTTCTCCTCCTCCTGTTTAGCCGTCGAGAGCATGCCGCAAGCCGCAAAGATGTCCTCGCCGCGCGAAGCCCTTATCGTGGTGAAGACGCCGTGCGAGGTCAGATAGTCGCGGAAGGCGGTCATTGTCTCCATGTCTGCCCCGTCGAGATCGACGTTCGGGATGGCATGGAAGCGGATAAGGTTGATGCGGCAGTCCAGTCCGCGCAGCAGCTTAACAAGCTCCTTGGCATAGACCAGCGAGTCGTTCACGCCACGAAAGACGATATACTCGAACGAGAGGCGGCGCTGATGGCTGAAGTCGTAGTTCTTCAGCAGCTCCACCACGTCGACAATCGAGAATGCTCTCTCGGCAGGCATCAGCTCGGCTCTCTGTGCCGGGAATGGCGAGTGAAGGCTGATGGCCAGATGGCAGTCCGACTCCTCGACGAAGCGCTGCAGTCCGCGACGCAGTCCGACGCTCGAGAGCGTGATGCGCTTTGGGCTCCAAGCAGTTCCGTAGGGTGCTGTCAGTATGTCGAGCGCCTTGAGCACCTCGTCGAGGTTGTCCAGCGGTTCGCCCATACCCATCATCACCACGTTGGTCAGCTTCTCAAACTCAGGAAGCGATATGATCTGATTGAGTATCTGATTGGCTGTAAGGCTCTGGGTGAATCCCTGCTTGCCCGTCATACAGAACTTGCAGTTCATCTTGCATCCCACCTGCGACGACACGCAGAGCGTAGCGCGGTCGTTGTCGGGGATGTAGACCGACTCCACAAAGTGGTTCTCGCCCACCTGATAGAGGTACTTCACCGTTCCGTCGACCGAACGCATCGAGTCGCACGGAGCCTGTCGGCCCACGCAGAACTTCTCCTTCAGAGCCTCCCTATGCTTAAGGGAGATATTTGTCATCCCGTCAATGCTATCCACACGTTTGTCGTAGAGCCACGAAGCAATCTGCTTGGCGGTAAAGGCGGGCATTCCCATCGACTTCACCACGCTCTGCAACTCCGACAAATTCATTCCCAAAAGAGGCGTTCTACTCATCATAACAAAATCAATCTATATAATCCATGCAAAAATAGATAATTAAACGATAAATCCGACGATAGAGCGAGAAACTTTGTTAGTTCAAAAGATAAAAAAGATTCAAATAATCAGCGGCCGCCAATCAGCATTTGCAACAATTGAACGAAATTTGCAATTTTCTGATAAAATATTATTGTTTTTTCAGACTACGTATTAAAAAAAACATTTTCTTTGCAACATATATTTATTCACCAACTAACTATTTGTGTATGAAAAGATTCTTTTTGTTTTCAATTCTATTGAGCCTCCTGTCAATCATGCCTTCACAAGCACAGACAGAGAGTAATGGTTGGTATGGAGGAGTATCTGTGGGTGTTCCTTCAGGCTATAGTTCTTTCCGCCCCTCAAAGGTGGGCTACTCCGGCGGTCTCTTCGCTGGCTATCGTTTCAATCGTATCCTTTCTCTCGAGGGCTCTGCCCGTCTGGGAAGAACTATTCTTGGTACGTACGACTGTATAGCAGACCAATACGTCGGTGCTGACGGACAGCACTACTATCCGGCTCCAACTAGCATGACGAGCTGGCAATATTCTGACATCAAGAGTTATGTTGACCTTCAGCAGTATGCCCTGCAGCTTAACATCAACATCCTCGGCTTCTTCAACCGCACAAAGGATAGCCGCTGGAGAGTGGAGATTGCTCCGTTGATCTCTGCACTCGGCTCAAAGGCTGACCTTCGCGGCACCAGCCTCGAGAAGGAGACTAAATGGCACATGGGTCTCGGCGGCAACGTTCAGGCTGGATACTGGTTCACCAACCACTTCGGTCTCCTCGTCTATGTCGACGGTACTCATCTGACTGGTGCCCGTCTGGACGGAATACCTAAGTTCCGCTTCATCAACAACTACCTCGGCGAGGCCGGCGTTAAGTTCGCCTTTGGCTTCGGCAAGTCAAAGAAGGTTGAGCCTGTTCAGGAGGTCGTAGAGCCTGCTCCGGTCGTTGAGCCGGTCAAGGTTGTCGAGCCTGCTCCTGTAAAGGTTGAGACTAAGCCGGTTGCTGCTGAGCCGGAGGAGGTTATCGAGGACTTTGAGTTCTCAAGAATCCTCTTCGACGTCAACAAGGCTAATATCAAGGATAGCGAGGCTGCCAAGATCAAAGAGGCTGCAGGCTATCTGAAAGAGAATCCTGAGAAGAAGGTGACAGTTGCCGGATGGACCGACCCGACAGGTAACGCAAGTCTCAATGCTGCGTTGTCACTCCGTCGTGCGAAGGCCGTTCAGAAGGCTCTCATCGCCGAGGGTGTAGCTGCCGACCGCATCTCTGTATCTGGTAATGGTGTATTGACTGAGGAGGGCGGAAGCTACCAGCAGTCACGCGCCGTGATTATCAAAGAGGTAAAATAGAACTTGTCCTTAAAAAGATATAGTATTAAGTGGTGATTGAGGATACGCGAAGTACCCGAAAATCATATTGGTTAGAGATCTTAAGTTGAAAGCCTGGGATACGCAATGTATCTCAGGCTTTTTGTTTTCCTATATTTATTGATTCTATCCTTCTGATTACTTCAGCTTCAGTATTCGCTGATTCGAGCTGCCGCGGAACTCCAGGTATGGGGAGTAGAGCGACTTGACGAAGGGACCGTCCACCAGCACGTCGATATAGCGTAGCGGGGCAGAGAGGCGCTCGTCGGAGAGGAGTGCTTCGTAGGTATAGCCCGTGTAGCACCAGATGTTCTGGCCGGTCGACTCCTTCAGGCGTCGCAGCAGCCATGTCAGCTCTTCGGGGTTGAAGAATGGGTCGCCACCGGAGATGGTGATGCCGTCGAGAAGCGGATTGGAGTTGATCTCCGAGATGATTTTGCCGAGTCGCTCGTCGGTCAACGCCTCCCCCGCCGCAGCGTCCCAGCTCTCGGGGTTATGACAGCCGGGGCAGTGGTGGCGGCATCCTGCAAGATAGATGGAGAAGCGTATGCCGTCTCCATCTACTATAGTTTCAGAATATGTGTAGAGCAGGTTCATCTCTCAACGTTATCACATGCCATGCTTCACGCGGTCGCGCTCCTCGGCTCTCTTGGCTGAGTTCCATGAGCTCAGGTCGCCAGTGAGATAGCCTGTGATGCGGCGCATGCGAAGGATGTTCTCACCCTGGCAAACGGGACATTTATCGTAGATGATTCCGCGGTAGCCGCAGCTGTGGCAGGTGTCAACGGGGTGGTTGATTGAGCCGTAGCCGATGCCCTCGTCGTGCATCACCTTGACAATCTTGGCAATCGCCTTGACATTCTTCTGTGCCTCGCCGTCGAGCTCCACGTATGTGATGTGGCCGCCGAGTGTGAGTGCGTGGAACGGTGCCTCGCGCTTAATCTTATCGACGATAGAGATTGGCTCCTTCACGTCGACGTGGAATGAGTTTACGTAGTAGTCGCGGTCAGTTACGCCCTCGATGCTGCCATACTTGCGGCGGTCCATACGTGTGAATCGGCCTGAGAGTCCCTCTGCCGGAGTTGCAAGCACAGAGTAGTTGAGGTTGTACTTAGCCTTATACTCACGCGCCACGTCGTTCATCACTGTCACAGCCTCGTAGAGTGTGTTCCATGCCTTGTCGTTCTTGGCGTGACCTACACCGTAGAGTGCCACCATGGCGTTGTGGCCGCCGATGAATCCGATGCCGAGTGTTCCGCTGCGGAGCACGTCGCCGACCTCCTGGTTAGGCTCGAGCGCTGCACCACCCTTCCACACGTCGTTGCCCATCATGAAGGGGAACTGGCGCGCAAGGGCTGTACGCTGATACTGATAGCGTGCGTAGAGCTGGTCGGCAACGAGTGAAGCCTTCTCGCGAACCGACTGCAGGAAGATCTCCTTAGCCTTATCCTCAATCTCCTCCTTGTGGCGGGTCTCGCCGACGAGGCTCTCAGCCTTGATGCGTGCCTCTATGGCCAGACGCGGCATGTTGAGCGTAGTAAATGAGAGGTTACCGCGACCGAGAGATGTTCTCTCGCCAGCCACGTTCTCGTAGACACGAGTACGGCAACCCATCGTTGCCAGCTCGTAGCGGTATCTCTTCGGGTCGTTGGCGTCCCACTTGTCATTCTTATTATATGGTGTATCGAGGAACATGAAGTTCGGGAAGAGCGCCTTGGCTGTTGTGCGGCACGCCTTCAGGAAGAGGTCGAAGTTGGGCGCCTTGAAGGTCATGTTGCCCAGCTCTGCAGCCTCGAAGTCGTTCATCGCCTTGGCGAAGTCCTCGTCGCTATATGAAACTCCATCCTTGATCTTGAATATCTGAATTGGGAAGACAGGCACCTCGCCACGCTTTCCGAGTCCCTCGATTGTTGCCTTCAGCAGCTCCTCGATGACCATACGTCCCTCGGCAGAGGTGTCGGTTCCGTAGTTGATTGAGCTGAACACCACCTGGTTACCACCGCGTGAGTGCATCGTGTTGAGGTTGTGGATGAATCCCTCCATAGCCTGGTGGGTATCCTTGCGAGTCTGCTGCGAAGCCTTGCGGATGATGTTCACCAGCGCGTCGTGGTTCACATTGAGTTGCAACGCTGTGAGAGCCACCTTCAGGCGGTCGATCTCTGCGTCGGCAGGATTGATTGAGTTGATGTGCTCCTCAACGATGAGTGCCACGTTCTTCTCGTCGAGCACCAGGTTGTGCTGCATCTCGGCGTAGAAGGCGATGAATGATGCAAGGTGCTTGCGGAACGACTTTGCCACACCCTTAGCCATAAAGAAGTCGAAGGCAGGGATAGCCTGACCGCCGTGCTGCTCGTTCTGGTTGGTCTGGAAGATGATTGTGGCCAGTGTGGCATAGCTCTGGATGCTCTGCGGAGTGCGGATGCTGCCGTTCTTTGTGCGGAAGCCGCGCTCGAAGAGGTCGTCCATGTCATACTGGATACAAGTGGTAGTCTTCGTCGGGTAGTAGTCGAGGTCGTGGATATGAATGTCGCCAAGCTTATGAGCCTCCGCAAACTGCTTCGGGAGGAGGTATCTATATGTATAGTCCTTAGTCACCTCCGACGCGAATGTCATCATCTGACCCGCCGGTGTGTGACTGCTCATATTTGCATTGCTGAGGTTGACATCGTTCTTGTCGATTGCCACGATGCCATCCATCACGTGCTTCATCTGAGTCTTCTTGTCGCGCTCAGTGTTGCGCCATTCACGATAGATGATATATTTCTTAGCCACCTCGGGGCGAACCTTCATCAGCTCCTTCTCCACGAGGTCCTGAATCTGCTCAACTGTGATTGTTGGTTCAGTGAAACGACTGATCACGTTCATTGTGATGTCTGCAACGAGTTGCTGCTCGTCGTTGATGCCGGTTGCGACAAATGCTTTGCCGATTGCATTTTTAATTTTGCTAATTGAGAAGTCTTCTCTCTTGCCATCGCGCTTCACGATGCAAATCTCTGCGTAATTCATATCTATTATTCTACTGCTAATGTTTAAATATTTGAAGATTAGGCTAACATTCGTCGATAGCGCAATCATTTCACTGCAAATATATGATGTTTTTGGAGAAGCATCCTAATGATTTAACATATAATTTCGGGAAACTTTTTAATCGCGCTGACAATGAAAGTTTTCCAAAACGGAAAACTTTTCGCAGAGATTTTCTTCATAAAAAAGCTAAAGAAGAGGCGGAGCCTCAAGTTTAAAGTAGTAAATCTAAAGTAGAAAGTAATACATACGCGAATCATTCACTTTCTACTTCCTACTTCCTACTTTCTACTTACAGCGAAGCTGTCGTCGGCTCGGCCAACTCAATCACCTCCATATCGCTGAAGACACCGTGATCTATGTTCAGCCGCACCATGGTGCGCACCTTGTGGAAACCATAGAGACCGGCAGCACCGGGATTGATGTGGAGCATGTCGAGAGTCTTGTCATACTTCACCTTCAGGATGTGAGAGTGTCCGCTGATGAAGAGCTTCGGCGGACGAGTCATCAGGCTGCCGATGATTGAGGGGTCGTACTTTCCGGGATAGCCGCCGATATGCTTCATCAGCACCTCCGTGCCCTCTACGGTGAAGCGATTCACCTGCGGATAGCGGCGACGGAGATCCTGACCATCCACATTTCCGTAGACGGCACGGAAGGGCTTGAACGCCTCGAAGCGGTCCGCTACCTCGGTCGAACCGATGTCACCGACGTGCCACACCTCGTCACACTCCTTGAAATACTCTATATATTTTTCGTCCCAATAGCCGTGAGTATCCGACAAAATTCCAACTTTTATCATAATAACGTTGTTTATTAGCGCAAAGATACATACTTTTGGAGGAAATCTTACGTCACTATGGACTGCAATTACGAATACTTTAAACGAGACATCAGTTGGCTGTCGTTCAACTACCGCGTACTGCTCGAGGCGGCAGACTCAAAACTACCACTATATGAGCGCATTAACTTTATCTCCATCTATTCATCGAATCTGGAGGAGTTCTACAAGATACGCGTAGCCGACCATAAAGCCATCGCCACGGGTGCCACACGCAACGACGAGGAGACCGTGCAGACCGTCGGCAAACTGCTTGAGGAGATCAACGCCGAGGTGAACCGCCAGCTCGAGGTGCGTGTCTCCATCTACGAGGAGAAGATAATCCCCGCCATGCGCCGCAACCACATCATCTTCTATCAGAACAGCAATGTGGAGCCCTTCCACCGCGAATTTGTCAGCAACTTCTTCCGCGAGGAGATATTCCCATACCTGCAGCCCGTGCCTGTCGACAAGCAGCACATCGTCTCCTTCCTGCGCGACAACCGTCTCTACCTGGCAGTGCGCCTCTTCCTCAACGGCACACGTCGTGATGAGCCGAACCACGTGCAATACTTCGTGCTGAAGTTGCCCTACAGCAAGGTGCCACGCTTCATCGTGCTCCCCAAGCATGGCGACGACCACTACATCATGTTTATCGAAGATATCATCAAGGCGAACATCTGGCAGATGTTTCCCGGCTACACCGTGGACAGCAGCTACTGCATCAAGATCTCGCGCGATGCCGACATAATGATCGAGGACACAGCCTCGACAGCCGACCTCATGGAGCAGGTGAAGAAGAAGGTGAAGAAGCGTAAGATTGGTGCCGTGTGCCGCTTCGTCTACGAGCGCGCCATGCCCGCCGACTTCCTGGAGTTCCTGACCGACGCCTTCAACATAGACCGCGAGGAGCTGGTTCCGGGCGACAAGCACCTCAACCTCGAGGATCTCCGCCTGCTGCCCTGCCCTCTCAAGGGTGCGAAGTACCATCTCGAGAAGCCCCGTCCGATGCACCTGAACTGCCTCGACGAGCGCGAGTCCATATTCAACTATGTGGCGCAGCGCGACCTGATGCTCTACTACCCCTACCACTCCTTCGACCACTTCATCCATTATCTCTACGAGGCGGTCCACGACCCCATGACGCGCGAGATAATGGTGACGCAATATCGTGTGGCGGAGAACTCCGTAGTCATCAACACCCTTATCTCTGCCGCCCAGAACGGCAAGAAGGTGACAGTGTTCGTCGAGCTGAAGGCGCGTTTCGACGAGGAGAACAACCTCGCCACGGCGGAGATGATGCAGGCAGCCGGCATACGTATCATCTATAGCCTGCCCGGACTGAAGGTGCACGCCAAGGTGGCCCTGGTGCGCCGACGCAACGACGCCACCGGTAAGCAGTGCGACATAGCCTACATCGGCACCGGCAACTTCAACGAGAAGACCGCCACACAGTATGCCGACTGCGGACTCTTCACCTGCAACCAGCGCATAACCCACGACCTCCACACCCTCTTCCAGACTCTCCACGGCAAGGAGAATCCGAAGTTCACCACCCTGCTGGTGGCGCGATTCAACCTGATCGACGAGCTCAACCGACTGATTGACCACGAGATTGAGCTGGCGCGCAGCGGACGAGGAGGACACATTATATTAAAGATGAATGCACTGCAGGATCAGGCGATGATCGACCGCCTCTACGAAGCCTCAACGGCGGGAGTAAAGATTGAGTTGATTGTCCGCGGCATCTGCTGCCTGATTCCCGGCAAGCCCTATAGCCGCAACATCACGATAACGCGAATCGTCGACACCTTCCTCGAGCATGCGCGCATCTGGTACTTCGGCAACGGAGGCTCTCCGAAGCTCTTCTGCGGATCGCCCGACTGGATGAAGCGCAACCTCTACCGCCGCATCGAGGCAGTTGTGCCCGTGCTCGACGAGGAGATAAAGCGCGACCTCATAGAGATGCTGCGCATACAGCTCAGCGACAATCAAAAGGGATGTTTCGTGGATAGCCGGCAGGAGAATGTCTTCAAGCACCGGGGAAGAGGCGAAGAGGCTGTAAGAGCGCAGTACACCTTCTACGACTATCTAAAGAGGAAAAATGATGGGGAGGAAGACTAGCCCTCCCGAAGCCTGCCAATTATCTGTATTCTGCCGTGTGCGTATGTGGGTTGGTCTGTACAGCCGGACCTACCACTCTAGTCCAGGGATATAGCTGGCCAGGCACTTGCGCACCTCCACAAGCACCAGCGGCTTGATGAGCACAGCCGATGCACCAGCCTTGAGAGCAGCCTCACGGTCGGCATTGAATGCATAAGCAGTTTGCATGATGATAGGGATGTTCTTGTCCATCGTGCGAATGGTGGCAGTGGCCTCTATGCCAGTCACCTCCGGCATCTTGATGTCCATCAGAATAGCTTTTGCCCTGTCGCGATTCTCTTCGAAGAGTTTTACGATTTCGCGACCGTTGCGTCCCCACAGGATGTCGCATTGTTTGCCTATGATTGCATGTATAAGTTTAAAGTTACTATCGTCATCTTCCGCTACCAATACCAGCGGACGTTGCTCAGTATCAGACATATTTTTATATTTTCTTAGTACCGTTTTAATTATACGGGCGCAAGTTAACAAAAAAGTATATTATTGTGGCAATAATGTCCAATATTTTTTTGTTTTTATTACCTTTGCGCTGAAATCGAATAGAAATCAAACAGATTATAAATGGATTTTCGCATGTTTAGGATATGGTTGATGGCGTTTGTGAGCATCGTGATGCTTGCAGTGCCCGTTGTGCCCCACCATCACCATAGCGCGACGGAGATATGCCTCCGCCACGACATCAATCCCGACGACATCCACCATCATCAGCAGAGCAATCCGGAGCACAACGACGAGGATCCCTGCTGCAACAGTGAGTGCCAGACGAAGCTCCACACCCTGCTGTCATCGCTGCATATCGACGTGGCGCCGCAGCACACCATCACCATGGTGCTCTTTGACGACTTCACCATCAGCAGTCTGTTCTCTTCCCGTGAGCAGCTACTGAAGCGCAATGATGTCTATATTGAGAAACTTCACAGCATAACCCTCACCAAACAAAATTCCCGAAGAGGTCCTCCTGCAGCGTAATTTGTAAGCATAAACCACTATATACAAATTACTTAAAAGGAGAACAATTTTCATGAAATACATTTATTGTTTACTTGCTGCGGCAGCTATGGCGTTCACATCATGCGGCAGCAAGACAGCAGACCATGACCACGATCATGAGGGTCATGACCACGAGACAGAAGAGAGCGCAGAGCACCACCACAGCGACGAGATAGTCATCACACCCGAACAGGCCAAGGAGGCTGGTATCGAGGTAGTAGAGGTGCAGCCATCCACATTCAGAAACACCATTAAGACCGGCGGACAGATTCTCTCCGCACAGGGAGACGAGAGCGTCGCCGTCGCACCGATGGCGGGCATCGTACACTTCAGCGGCAGCGTGACAGAGGGCAAGAGCGTGGGCAGAGGCACACCCCTCCTCACCATCTCAGCCGACAAGATTGTCGACGGCGACCCCGTGGCACGTGCACGAGTTGCCTTCGAGAATGCCGAGAAGGAGTATCTCCGCGCCAAAAAGCTCGTTGAGAGCAAGATAATCTCAGAGAAGGACTTCGCAAAGATTGAGCTCGACTACAACAACGCACGCATCAGCTACGAGGCCATAGCCAAGGGCAGCGCACGCAGCGGCAAGAGCGTCACGGCGCCCATCGGCGGATTCGTGAAGAGCGTAATGGTCAGCGAGGGCGAGTATGTCAACGTCGGTCAGCCGCTCGTCAGCGTCACCCAGAACCGCAAGCTCTATCTGCGTGCCGAGGTGTCAGAGCGCTACTATCAGTACCTCAACTCCATCTCAAGCGCCAACTTCGTCACCTCATACGACGGCAAGAGCTACGAGCTCGACAGCCTCGGCGGCCGTCTTCTCTCAGCCGGAAAGAGCTCCGACGGAGAGTCATTCTACATCCCCGTCACCTTCGAGTTTGACAACCGCGGCGGCGTGGTTCCCGGCTCTTATGTCGATGTCTACCTCCAGACCACAGCCATGGAGAACGTTATCAGTGTGCCGCGCACAGCGCTCACCGAGGAGCAGGGCCTCCACTTCGTCTACCTTCAGATTGACGAGGAGGGCTACAAGCGCCAGGAGGTTACGCTCGGAGCCGACAACGGCGTCAGCGTACAGATACTCTCCGGCCTGAAAGCCGGCGACAAGCTGGTGACACGTGGTGCCTACCGCGTGAAACTCGCCTCAGCGTCAAACGCCATTCCGGCACATACCCACGAACATTAACCGAGGAGGAAAGAGATGCTTAACAAGATTATACATTTCTCACTGCAAAACCGCATCGTAATCCTTGTTGCGGCGGTTCTGCTCTTTGTCGGGGGTATCTACACGGCGATGAACACCGAGGTGGATGTCTTCCCCGACCTCAACGCGCCTACCGTGGTCATCATGACCGAGGCCAACGGAATGGCTACCGAGGAGGTTGAACAGCTGGTCACCTTCCCTATCGAGACATCGGTCAACGGTGCCACAGGCGTGCGCCGAGTGCGCTCCACATCCACCAACGGCTTCTCTGTCGTCTGGGTTGAGTTTGACTGGGACACCGACATCTATCTTGCCCGACAGATTGTCAGCGAGAAGCTCTCCGTAGTAGGCGAGTCATTGCCACCGACAGTGGGTCGCCCCACCATCGGTCCGCAATCGTCAATCCTTGGCGAGGTGCTCATCGTGGGCCTGACAGCCGACAGCACATCGATGCTCGACCTCCGCACCATAGCCGACTGGACCATCCGTCCGCGTCTGCTCTCCACGGGAGGCGTGGCACAGGTTGCAGTGCTCGGCGGCGACATCAAGGAGTATCAGATACAGCTCTCACCCGAGCGCATGCGCCACTATGGAGTGTCGCTCGACGAGGTGATGACAGCCACCCGCGACATGAACCTCAACGCCAACGGAGGAGTGCTCTACGAGTATGGCAATGAGTACATCGTCCGCGGCATGCTTGCCACCACCGAGATTGAGCAGCTGAAGAAGGCTGTGGTCAAGAGCATCAACGGCTATCCCGTCACCCTCGCCGACGTTTCCGACGTCACTGTCGGAGCCAAGGCACCTAAGCTGGGAACAGCCTCAGAGCGCGGCAAGCAGGCAGTACTGCTCACCGTCACCAAGCAGCCCTCAACAGGCACCATCGAGCTTACCGAGAAGCTGGAGGCAGCACTTACCGACCTGCAGAAGAATCTGCCCGCCGACGTGCACATCTCCACCGACGTCTTCCGTCAGGACCGCTTCATCCGCAGCTCTATAGATAATGTACAGGAGTCGCTCTTCGAGGGCGGTATCTTCGTTGTGCTCATCCTTATCCTCTTCCTGGCCAACGTGCGCACAACCATCATCTCGCTCGTCACGCTCCCGCTCTCGCTCATCGTCTCCATCCTGGCGCTCCACTACATGGGACTCACCATCAACACAATGAGTCTTGGAGGTATGGCCATCGCCATCGGTTCGCTGGTCGACGATGCCATTGTCGACGTCGAGAATGTCTACAAGCGTCTGCGCGAGAACCGCAAGCTACCCGTCGGCGAGCGTCTGTCGGTGATTGATGTCGTCTTCAACGCCTCCAAGGAGGTGCGAATGCCAATCCTCAACTCCACGCTCATCATCGTGGTCAGCTTCGTGCCGCTCTTCTTCCTGACAGGAATGGAGGGACGCATGCTCGTGCCGCTGGGCATCGCCTTTATCGTTGCCCTCTTCGCTTCGACCATCGTAGCCCTGACCCTTACACCGGTGCTCTGCTCCTACCTGCTCGGTCACGAGAAGGAGGATAAGGAGATGAAGGATGCCCTGCTCGCCATCAAGGTGCGCAATGTCTATGGCAAAGCCCTCGAATGGGTGCTCCGCCATCGTCGCGCCACACTCGGCACCACCATCGCACTCTTCGTCGTCGCTCTCGGACTCTTCTTCACGCTGGGACGATCATTCCTCCCCGCCTTCAACGAGGGTTCATACACCATTAATATATCCTCGCTCCCGGGCATCTCGCTCGAGGAGAGCGACCGCATAGGTCAGCAGGCCGAGGAGCTTCTGCTCTCCATCCCCGAGATTAAGACCGTGGCACGCAAGACGGGTCGCGCCGAACTCGACGAGCACGCTCTCGGCGTCAACGTATCCGAGATTGAGGCACCCTTCGAACTCGACAAGCGCAGCCGTAAGGAGCTGACAGCCGAGGTGCGCCAGAAGCTCTCAGCCATCAGCGGTGCGAACATCGAGATAGGACAGCCCATCAGCCACCGCATCGACGCCATGCTGAGCGGCAGTAAGGCCAACATCGCCATCAAGCTCTTCGGTGACAACCTCACCAAGATGTTCACCCTTGGCAATCAGATCAAGGATGCCATCAGCGATGTCGATGGAATAGCCGACCTCAACGTCGAGCAGCAGATTGAGCGTCCGCAGCTGACCATCACGCCTAAGCGCGAGATACTGGCCAAGCTCGGCATCTCTCTGCCCGAGTTCTCAGAGTATGTCAACGTGGCTCTTGCCGGCGAGGCAGTCTCTCAGGTCTACGAGCAGGGCAAGGCGTTCGACCTCGTAGTAAAGATGAACAACGACTCACACGACAACATCGAGAAGATTGGCAACCTGACCATCGACGCCGGCGACGGCCGCAAGCTGCCGCTCAGCTACGTGGCAGACATCAAGTCCGCCATGGGTCCCAACAGCGTCAGCCGCGAGAATGTCAACCGTAAGATTGTCATCTCCGCCAATGTCTCCGACCGCGACCTCCACAGCGTGGTCAGCGACATCCAGAGCCGCATCGACGAGAAGATCACACTGCCCGAGGGCTACCGCATAGAGTATGGCGGCCAGTTCGAGAGTGAGCAGGCAGCAAGCCGCACCCTCCTGCTGACGTCGCTGATGAGCATCGTGGTCATCTTCCTGCTGCTCTACCATGAGTTCCACAACGCCAAGGAGGCGGGCATCATCCTGCTCAACCTTCCGCTGGCACTTATCGGTGGAGTCTTCGCCCTGCTTATCACTACGGGTGAGGTCAGCATCCCTGCCATCATCGGTTTCATCTCGCTCTTCGGCATCGCAACCCGCAACGGTATGCTTCTGATAGCGAAGTACAACCACCTGCAGGAGACCGAGGGAATGTCGGTCTACGATAGCGTAGTCCACGGTTCAATGGACCGTCTGAACCCAATCCTGATGACCGCCCTCTCATCTGCTCTCGCCATGATTCCGCTCGCTGTCAACGGCGACCTTTCCGGCAACGAGATCCAGAGTCCGATGGCGAAGGTCATCCTCGGCGGATTGCTTTCTTCGACCTTCCTGAACAGTTTCATCATTCCGATTGTTTATCTGATGATGCACGAGAGAAGCGCTTCACGCGAAGTAGAAAGTAGTAAGTAGTAAGTTGAAAGTAGAAGTCCTTGCGGATTGTGCATTGCGCAAGGAGTAATACATATAATGAA
>CAZKNB010000012.1:0-17334 GCA_964554075.1 uncultured Bacteroides sp. | reverse complement strand
GGCTCCACAACTTTCGTTGTGAAGCCTTGGTTTTGGAAGCGGAGAGACAGGGATTCGAACCCCGGGTACCTCTCAGTACGGCGGTTTTCAAGACCGCTGCAATCGACCACTCTGCCACCTCTCCAAATACCCTTTGTGAGAGTAGCTTTTGTTTTCAAAAGCGATGCAAAGGTATGGCTTTTTTCGGAAAAAACAATAGCTATCGATGAAAAATTTTAAACTTTTTCGTCGATAGCTATCTAACTAATTTAAATTCAAAGCAATGCAGCTGCCATAGCCGAAAGGGCTGCAAGCAGCGCCAGGAGTAGAACCAGACTTCGTAGCACCCTTCCGTTACCGTTGTTGCGTGGTTTCAGCTCTGTTTCCAAAGTCTTCCACACCTCGTCGGGCGTTTCGCTGGAGTAGTCGTCAAGCCTCTCCTTCATCTTCTCAGTCCATAGATTCTTAGTTTCCATCTTTGTTTTGTTATTATGCGTTCTCTTTTTGTTCTAGTTTAGCTGTTCAGCCTGATCCATTCCTTCACTCGCTGAGCCAGCACCATCTTGGCGCGTGCCAGCTGTGAGGCTGAACTCTTCTCGTTAATGTTAAGCAAAAGTGCAATCTCCTTATGAGACATCTCCTCGAAAGTATGCAGGTTGAAGACCGTACGGTAGCCCGTAGGCAGTTCAGAGATGAACTGCAGCAGAACCTCCTCGGGGATAGTGGCGATTTCCTCCTCTTCGGGCTCGTCATACCCCTCAGTGGTTTCGTGGCTTTCAACTACATCATGTTCCCATTCATTATGGCGTAAGGCCTGTAATGCCTCATTGGCCATAACCCTTTCCATCCAGGCTTTCAGAGACCCTTCACCCTTCCAAGTGAACTTGTCAAGCGATGAGTAGATCTTCAGGAAGCCGTCGTGTAAAACGTCTTCTGCAGCCGTTCTGTCAGAAGAGTAACGAAGGCAGACTGTCATCAAACGCCCCGCGTACAACTCGTAAAGCCTCTTGCGTGCACGGCTGTCACCCGTTCGGCAAAGCTCCACAAGCTGCTTTTCATCAAAATTGCTAATAGTCACAGCTTCAGTTGTTTAGTCGATGCAAAGAAAAATAAAAAGAATGAGAGGAGGAATTTTCTTTGTATAGTTTACGACTTTTAACAAATAGTAATGCAGTAAATGGGCTCTACACGCATTTTACAGGTAGTTTGCAGAGACTATGCAGCTTGCCGTTAAACACTGACCTCGTAGTTTAAGGCACGACGCAAGTTGATGGGGGGAGAAAAACTTCGGTTTTTCTCCCTTTTTTTATTCCGCTATTTCGTACCTTTGTCACTACGAACAGAAAAACTGATGATGTATGGATTGTGATTTGAAGGATTTGGAGGTCGACAGTCGTCTGCTTGGCGGCAATGGCGGGCGCCGTAAGGGCGTGACGCTCGAGGAGCTTAACCGCGGGTCTGTGGGTACGATGATGGAGGCGCTGGGCATCCGCTATGTGGAGGCTTCGGCGGGGCGTGTGGTGGCCACAATGCCTGTCGACAGTCACACGCGTCAGCAGTTTGGCATCTTGAATGGCGGCGCCACGGTGGCGCTTGCCGAGACTCTTGCCGGCGTAGGCTCCATGCTGATCTGCCGCGAGGGGCAGCGTGCCGTAGGTGTTCAGGTCAGTGCCAACCACATCTCTTCCGCCCGCGACGGCGAGACGGTGAGGGGAGTGGCAACGCTGGTCCACGGCGGACGCACCTCGCATGTCTGGAATATCGACATACTCACCTCTGCCGACCGACTGGTCTCTACGGTGAGAGTGGTGAACGTAATACTGCGTGAAGAATGACGGCTCTCTCCTCTATTGATGGTTTGCTGGCCGCGCGCCGCTCGTTCGCTCTCTATCGCATGCCCGAGTCGGACCGTGTCACCCTTGTACTGCAGCGTGAGGGCACTCAGCCGCTTACTGCCGGCTCCATAGAGTGGCTCAACGGCCGACGTGGCTTTGTGGTAGCCCCCTTCAGCTCTTCGTCTGCCCATCCGCTGATACTCGTCTCGCCCGACCACACCGAGCAGTTCACGCTCCCGTGGAGCGACGCATCGGGCGACCTGAGCGATGTCTACGCTCTTCAGCCCGAGGATGGCTATCGCGCCTGCTTCGCCACCTTTGTCGACGCCCTGCGCGACGGACAGTTCCATAAGCTTGTGCTCTCGCGGCGTGCCGATTTCACGTCGCCCTATAATATAGATGTGGAGGGAGTCTTTGTCGAGGCTTGCCGCCGCTATCATCACTCCTACGTCTACCTGCTCCACACGCCTCAGACGGGCGTATGGATAGGCAGTACTCCCGAGGTCCTGCTTTCTGGCAGTGGCGGACGCTATGTGACCATGGCGCTTGCCGGCACCCAGGAGGCGCCGCGCGACGGTGGAGTGGAGGTCACCTGGAACGAGAAGAATCGCCGGGAGCAGGGGCTCGTGGCGGACTATCTGCGTGCCAGCCTTGAGCGTTACGGTGTCACCCCCGAGGAGGATGTGGCGCGGACGGTGAAGGCGGGAGAGCTGGTCCACCTGCGCACCGACTTCCGTTTCTCCCTGAGCGATGCCGGAGAGCTGGGCACCCTGCTCGACGCCATCCATCCCACGCCCGCCGTATGTGGCTTGCCAAAGGCTGAGGCCTACCGTTTCATCCTCGACAATGAGGGCTACGACCGCGGCTACTATTCGGGATTCGTCGGCATGATTGACCCAGACGCTGACACCGCCCTCTTCGTCAACCTGCGCTGCATGCGCGTTGCCGGGAGCGTGGCCACGCTCTATGCCGGTGGCGGTCTGCTCTCCTCGTCCGAGCTTGAAGATGAGTGGATGGAGACGGAGCGCAAGATGGCGACCATGAAAAGAATAATCAGATGTAAATAGAACAAAAAGATATTATCCCAATGTTGACAGATAAGAAATCAGTTTTAGAGTTGGTGGCGCTGCTGAAGGCTCACGGAGTGAAGCAGGTGGTGCTGTGTCCGGGTAGCCGCAACATACCCATCGTCCACACTCTTTCGCTACTGGCCGACGACTTCGTGTGTCACGGCATGACCGACGAGCGCAGTGCGGGCTTCTATGCCATAGGACTGGCGTTGAGCACAGCCTCCCCCGTCGCCGTATGTTGCACGTCGGGCAGTGCGCTTCTCAATCTCCACTCCGCCGTTGCCGAGGCGTTCTATCAGCAGGTACCGCTCGTCGTCATCTCTGCCGACCGTCCCGCGTCGTTCATCGGACAGATGGAGGGACAGACGCTGCCGCAGCCGGGAGTCTTCGGCTCCCTGGTCAAGATGTCGGTCAACCTGCCCGAGGTCTATACCGACGAGGATGAGCGCTACGCCAATCGCCTGATCAACGAGGCTCTGCTTGCCACTCACCACCGCGGCAAGGGTCCCGTACATATCAATGTGCCCCTCTCCGAGCCACTCTTCTGCTTCACCACTCCGGCGCTGCCCGAGGTGAGGGTGATAAACCGCTACGAGGGACTCAACGTCTACGACCGCGACTATAACGGACTCATCAGCCGCCTGAACAAGTATCGCAAGCGCATGATCATCGTGGGGCAGATGAATCTTATCTACGAGTTCGAGAAGCGCGGAGCAAAGATGCTCTACAAGAACTTCGCATGGCTCTCTGAATATCTCTCCAACCGGACCACTCCGGGACTCTCGATACGCAATTTCGACGTTGCCATCGCCACGATGGACGACGCCACGCGTGCCGACATGGCGCCCGACATCGTCATCACCTATGGCGGTCACGTCATCTCGAAACGACTCCGTAAGTTCCTCCGCGACAATCCGCCGCGCGAACATTGGCACGTCAGTGCCGACGGCTGTGTGCCCGACATCTTCGGCCGTCTGACCACGGTGATCGAGATGGACCCCTTCGAGTTCCTCGAGAAGATAGCCGGCCTGCTCGAGATGCCTCCGGGACAGAGCTACCAGATGAAGTGGGAGAACTATTGCAAGGCGCTTCCGGTGCCCGAGTTCGCCTATTCCGAGATGTCGGCTGTAGGCAGTCTGATGGGCAGTCTGCCCTCCCAGTGTGCACTCCATCTGGCCAACAGCTCTCCCGTTCGCTACGCCGAGCTCTTCCCGCTGGCCGACAGTGTGGAGGTATGCTGCAACCGTGGCGTCAACGGCATCGACGGTTCGCTCTCTACAGCCCTTGGCTACGCTGCCTGCTCGGAGAAGTTGAACTTCATCGTAACGGGCGACCTGAGCTTCTTCTACGATATGAACAGCCTGTGGACAACGGCTCCGCGGCCCAACGTCCGCATCCTGCTGCTCAACAATGGCGGCGGCGAGATCTTCCACACGCTGCCGGGGCTGGAGATGTCGGGCACATCGCATAAATATATCACCGGCGTTCACGGCGCCTCTGCGCGCGAGTGGTGCGAGAGTCGTGGTCTGACCTATCTGAGAGCCGACGATGAGGCTACGCTTGCCGAGGCCATGGCTCAGCTTGTGGCTCCCGAAGCTGCGGCGCCCATCCTGCTCGAGGTGATGACCAACAAGAACCGTGACGCCAGAATACTGAAAGAATTTTATAACAACTTAAAGAATAAGAGAAATGAGCACTAAGAGAGAATGGAAAACGATTAAGGAGTACGAGGACATCCTCTTCGACTACTACAACGGCATTGCGCGCATCACCATCAACCGTGAGCGCTATCGCAACGCCTTCACTCCGACAACGACAGCCGAGATGAGCGACGCACTGCGCATCTGCCGCGAGGAGCAGGACATCTGCGTGGTGGTTCTTACGGGTGCAGGCGACAAGGCCTTCTGCAGCGGCGGCGACCAGAATGTGAAGGGACGTGGCGGATATATCGACAAGAACGGCATCCCTCGTCTCAGTGTGCTCGACGTGCAGAAGCAGATCCGCAGCATCCCGAAGCCGGTCATCGCTGCCGTCAATGGATTTGCCATCGGTGGCGGTCACGTGCTCCACGTGGTGTGCGACCTCACCATCGCTTCCGAGAATGCCATCTTCGGACAGACCGGTCCGCGCGTAGGTAGCTTCGATGCGGGTTTCGGCTCATCCTATCTGGCTCGTGTGGTGGGTCAGAAGAAGGCGCGTGAGATCTGGTTCCTCTGCCGTAAGTACAACGCCCAGGAGGCGCTCGACATGGGACTTGTCAACAAGGTGGTGCCCCTCTCTCAGCTCGAGGATGAGTATGTGGCTTGGTCCGAGGAGATGATGCAGCTGAGTCCGCTTGCCCTGCGAATGATTAAGGCGGGACTTAACGCCGAGCTTGATGGTCAGGCTGGTATTCAGGAGCTGGCCGGCGATGCCACTATGCTCTACTATATGACTGATGAGGCGCAGGAGGGTAAGACTGCCTTCCTCGAGAAGCGTAAACCCGATTTCGGTAAGTTCCCGAAGATGCCATAGTGTCGCTTCGCTCCAAAGTGTAAAGTACTTATGCAAATAAATATATTTCCGTATCGTTTGATATTTAAGCGGCCGGCGGGGACATCGCGCGGCGTCTATCATGTGCGCGACGTCCACTACCTCCACGTCACCTCCGAACTCCATCCGGGGGTGGTCGGGATAGGGGAGTGTGCACCCCTGCCGAAGCTTAGTTGCGACGACATTGCCGACTATGAGGCGGTGCTGCGACGTGAGTGCAGCGCCGTCGAGGAGGCGGGGCGCATCGACCTCGAGCGTCTCCGTCGCTACCCCTCCATGCTCTTCGGACTGGAGACGGCGTTGAGGCACCTGGAGCGCGGAGGCTACGACCTCTACGACACCCCCTTCTCGCGCGGCGAGGCTGGCCTGCCCATCAACGGACTCGTCTGGATGGGTACGTACGACGATATGCTGCGACAGGTGGAGCAGAAGATGGAGGCGGGTTTCCGCTGCATCAAGCTGAAGATTGGTGCCATAGACTTCGACCACGAGCTTTCGCTGATACGCCACATCCGCAGCCATTTCAGCTCACGCGAGATTGAGATCCGTGTGGATGCCAATGGTGCCTTTTCGCCTGCCGATGCGCTCAGCAAGTTGCAGCGCCTGGCAGAGCTGGATCTCCACTCCATCGAACAGCCGATACGTGCGGGACAGCGCGCCGAGATGCGCCGCCTGACCGATGTGTCGCCCCTCCCGATTGCCTTCGACGAGGAGCTTATCGGCATCAACACTCCCGAGCAGAAGCGACTCCTGCTCGAGGAGACTCGTCCCGCCTACATTGTGCTGAAGCCCTCGCTTCACGGCGGAATAGCCGGGTGCACGGAGTGGATCAGCGAGGCTGAACGGCTTGGAATAGGGTGGTGGGTGACCTCCGCACTCGAGTCGAACATCGGACTCAACAGCATAGCGCAATGGTGCGCCACGCTCGGCACCACCATGCCGCAGGGACTGGGCACCGGAGCACTCTTCACCAACAACATTGAGATGCCGCTGCGCGTAAAGGGAGATTGCCTATGGAACCTGCAGTGAACCTCATACGCAGCTCTCAGCGGCTGATTGTCGATGGCACTCCACTGACGCCCGGGGAGCTGGATCGCCGCATCTCCGCTGCTGCGGGAGAGCGTGAGCTGACGCTGCTCAGCGAGCTGCGCGACTTCCTGGCGGAGTGGTTCGCCCCGACGGACACCATGACGGTCTGCACCTCCGGCTCAACGGGAGTTCCAAAGCCCATTGAGGTGAGCAAGGAGCGCATGATCCAGAGCGCCCTGACCACCTGTCGTTACCTGCGTCTGCAGCCCGCCGACAGCGCTTTGCTCTGCATGCCCGTGCGCTATATTGCGGGACGAATGATGGTGGTGCGTGCCATGGTTGCGGGTCTCAACCTCATCATAGCGTCCCTGTCGGGCCATCCGCTGGCGGAGCTTGACGCCCCGATAGACTTTGCCGCCATGATACCCCTTCAGGTCTTCAACTCCCTTGCCAACGCAGATGAGAGGCGCCGCCTCGCCGGCATCTCGCGCCTTATCATTGGCGGCGGACCAATCGACGACCATCTAGCCCAGCTGCTTCACGACATGCCGGGTGAGGTCTACGCCACCTACGGCATGACCGAAACCCTCTCCCATGTGGCACTTCGCCGCATCAGCGGTGCCGCTGCCTCCGAGCGCTATTATCCCCTTGAGGGAGTCAGCCTCTCGCTCTCGCCCGACGACACACTCATCATCGACGCCCCGCGTGTGGCAGCCCAGCGCCTCGTCACCAACGACGTGGTCCGCCTCTATCCCGACGGCGGATTCGTCATCCTCGGCCGTCGCGACAACATCATCAACAGCGGCGGAATAAAGGTACAGAGCGAAGAGGTGGAGCGCGAGCTGCGTCGCCATCTTGCCGTGCCCTTCGCCATCACCGCCGTTCCCGACGAACGTCTCGGCGAAGCTATCACCCTTATCGTGCAGTCCGACAGTGAGTTGTGTCTTGATGATGCACTCGCCCTGTTGCCCCGCTATTGGCGTCCGCGCCACGTCATCTTCACCCCCGCGCTGCCAATGACAGCCACCGGGAAGGTGGACCGTGCAGCATGCCGCCTGATGGCACGGCAGAAAGAGTACAAAAACTGACATTTCGCGTCTCATTTAGTAAGATAATTATCAAAGAGAAATCATGATTAAACTATTTAAATGTAGTCTGTTTGCATTAGTTCTGGCGTTGTGCGGCTGTCGCTCGACGCAGAAGGAGTTATATATGTTCACCTCGTTCCACGAGCCCGCCAACGAGGGCCTTCGCTACCTCTACAGCGAGGATGGCATCCACTGGGACAGCATCCCCGGCGTATGGCTTAAGCCCGAGATAGGCAAGCAGCGCGTGATGCGCGATCCCTCCATGGTGCGCACCCCCGACGGCACCTACCATCTGGTCTGGACAACAAGCTGGCGCGGCGACCTCGGCTTCGGATATGCCGAGAGCAAGGACCTCATCCACTGGAGCGAGGAGCGCATGCTCAATGTCATGGCCCACGACACCACCACCGTGAATGTCTGGGCGCCCGAACTCTTCTACGACGACGAGCAGCAGCAGATGATGATTGTGTGGTCGTCATGCGTCCCATATAAGTTCGCCAAGGGAGCCGAAGAGGAGCTCAACAACCACCGTCTCTACTACACCACGACCAAGGATTTCAAGACATTCAGCGAGACACGCTTATTGCTTGACCCAGGCTACAGCGTCATCGATGCCACCATGCTCAAGCGCGGCAAGGGCGACTACGTCATGGTCTTGAAGGACAACACACGTCCCAACCGCAACATCCAGGTGTCCTTCGCCAGTTCGCCCTACGGACCATGGAGCCAGCCGTCGGCATCCTTCACAGGCTTCCTGACCGAGGGACCCAGCGTGGCACGTGTGGCCGACGACTACATCATCTACTACGATGACTATCGCAAGAAGACCTACGGTGCCGTCCGCACCCACGACTTCAAGAGCTTCAAAGAGTATTCAGACTCCATCTCCATCCCCGTGGGCCACAAGCACGGCACCGTGTTCAGCGCTCCGCGAAAGGTGGTCAAGGCCCTGCTGAAGAGTAAGAAATAACCCCGAAAAACGTAACCTGCACATATAGATAAATATCAATGGAACTGAAACATCTATTTACAGCTATGGCTCTCTGCTCAGTCGCCCTCGGCGCCGGAGCACAGGAGCGTGTACACTACACCGGCACTCAGTTGTCGAACCCGACGTTCCACGATGGCGGACTCTCGCCCGTCGTGGGAGTACACAACATACAGGTGCTTCGCGCCAACCGTGAACATCCCTCTGCCGAGAATGGCAACGGATGGACCTACAACCATCAGCCCATGATGGCCTACTGGAACGGACGCTTCTATATGCACTACCTTTCCGACCCCTCCGACGAGCATATCCCGCCCTCACACACCTGTCTGATGACATCTGTCGACGGCTACCACTGGAGCTCTCCCGTGGTTCTCTTCCCCGAGTATAAGGTGCCCGACGGATACACCAAGCCGGGCCGCACCGACAAGTCTGAGAACCTCCTCGCCATCATGCACCAGCGCGTCGGCTTCTACGTCTCCAAGTCGGGCAAGCTCATCGCTATGGGAAACTATGGCGTGGCGCTCGACAAGAAGGATGACCCCAACGACGGAAACGGCATCGGACGCGTGGTTCGTGAGATCCGCAAGGATGGCTCTTTCGGCGACATCTACTTCATCTACTACAACCACGACTTCAACGAGAAGAACACCGACTACCCATACTTCACCCGCTCCAAGGATAAGGCGTTCGTGAAGGCGTGTCAGGAGATTCTCGACAATCCCCGCTACCGCATGCAGTGGGTCGAGGAGGCCGACCGCAACGATAAGCTCATCCCGCTCAATAAGAGCTACAAGGCATATTGCGACTACACACTCCCCGACGGTCGTCTCGTGGCGCTCTGGAAGCACGCTCTGACTTCCATCAGCAGCGATGGCGGAAACACCTGGGCAGAGCCCGTCGGCCGTGCACAGGGATTCGTCAACAGCAACGCCAAGATATGGGGACAGCGCCTGAGCGACGGCACCTACGCCACCGTCTACAACCCCTCTGAGTTCCGCTGGCCACTCGCCCTCTCGCTGAGCGCCGACGGACTCGAGTACACCACGCTCAACCTCATCCATGGCGAAATCTCACCGATGCGCTATGGCGGCAACTATAAGTCCTTCGGTCCGCAGTATGTGCGAGGCATCCAGGAGGGCAACGGAACGCCCGCCGATGGCGACCTCTGGGTGACCTACAGCATGAACAAGGAGGACCTCTGGGTCAGCCATGTCCCCGTGCCTGTGCGCACTCAGGCTGCAGCCCATGCCTCCGACGACTTCTCGAAGGCAAAGGAGCTCTCCGACCTGCGCGACTGGAACATCTACTCACTCCAGTGGGCACCCGTTTCGCTCGACGGTAAATGGCTCGTCATCGCCGACCGCGACCTTCACGACTACGCCAAGGTGGAGCGCATGATTCCCGCCACAAAGGAGCTGAAGATAGCCTTCGACATCAAGGCCGACCAGAACGACCACGGCACACTCCAGATTGAGTTCCTCGACCACAACGGAACAGCCTGCTCACGCCTGGAACTCACTCCCGACGGCGTAATGCGCATGAAGGGCGGTGCCCGTTTCGGCAATATGAGCAAGTACGAGGCTGGCCGCGAGTATCATGTCGAGATCCAGCTCTCCGTAGCCAACCGCCTCGCCCAGATGTACATCGACGGCAAGAAGGCAGGACAGCGCATCTTCTACGCCCCTGTCCACTCTGTTGAGCGCATCGCCTTCCGCACCGGAGATCCGCGCCAGTATCCTACCGTCGAGACCCCAGCCGACTGGGATGGAATCCTCGACAATGCCGGTGAGGAGGAGCCGCTGGCCACCTATCGCATAGCCAACTTCACCACCTCGTCTGCCGATGCCGACGCATCGTCAGCCCTGCTCAGCTACGCCGACTTCGCCCACTATGCCGACTATTTCAACGGCATGGAGGATGAGAACATCGCCCAGGCAATCCCCAACAGCGAGTCGTCGGCATGGATGGAGAAGAACATCCCCCTCTTCGAGTGCCCCGACCGCGACTTCGAGGAGATGTACTACTATCGCTGGTGGACACTCCGCAAGCATATCAAGCAGACCCCCGTCGGCTACGGCATGACTGAGTTCCTCGTCGACCGCAGCTACGCCGATAAATACAACCTCATCGCCTGCGCCATCGGTCATCACATCTATGAGAGCCGCTGGCTTCGCAATCAGGACTACCTCGACCAGATCATCCGCACATGGTATCGCGGAAACGACGGCAAGGCCATGGAGAAGATGACTAAGTTTAGCTCATGGAATGCCGACGCCGTGCTTGGCCGCTACATGGTCAATGGCGACAAGGAGTTCCTCGCCGACCTGCTTCCCGAGCTGGAGACAGAGTATAAGCGCTGGGAGAGCACCAACCGCCTCGCCAGCGGACTCTACTGGCAGGGCGACGTACAGGACGGCATGGAGGAGTCGATCAGTGGCGGACGCAAGAAACAGTATGCTCGTCCCACCATCAACAGCTATATGTATGGCAACGCCAAGGCACTCTCTATCGCCGGCCATCTCACCGGCAACGAGCGCATGGCAAGCCTCTACAGCCAGAAGGCCGACACCCTGAAGCAGCTCGTGCAGGACCTGCTCTGGAACTCACGCCAGCAGTTCTTCGAGACACTCCGCACCGACTCTTCGGCCAACGTGCGCGAGGCCATCGGCTATATCCCCTGGTACTTCAATCTCCCCGACAACAGCGACAAGTATGCCGTAGCCTGGGAGCAGCTCTCCGACGAGAAGGGCTTCAATGCCCCCTACGGACTGACCACAGCTGAGCGCCGTCACCCCGAGTTCCGCACCCGTGGCGTCGGCAAGTGTGAGTGGGACGGAGCCATCTGGCCCTTCGCCACAGCCCAGACCCTCACAGCCATGGCAAACTATATGAACAACTATAGCCGCAGCGAGGCTGCCGACAGCATCTACTTCAGCCAGATGGAGAAGTACGTCGAGTCGCAGCACCACCGCGGACGCCCATACATCGGCGAGTATCTCGACGAGGTGACCGGCTACTGGCTCAAGGGCGATCAGGAGCGTTCACGCTACTACAACCACTCCACCTTCAACGACCTCATCATCACGGGCGTTGTCGGTCTGCGTCCGCGCCTCGACGGCACCGTTGAGGTCAATCCGCTCCTCCCCGCCGGCAAGTGGGACTACTTCTGCCTCGACGGCATCCTCTATCATGGCCACAGCCTGACAATCCTCTGGGACAAGAGCGGCACACGCTACAATCAGGGTCGCGGCCTCCGTGTGCTTGTTGACGGTCGTGAGGTCGGACACTCCGACACCCTGACTCGTCTCCTCTGCAACGATGTACTCTAAGCATAAACGATTTTTGACTGTTACGAAATGAGAAAGATAATACTACCGCTGATGCTCTTCGCCGCCATGCTCAATGTCGATGCCCGCGGCCTTCGCGTGGTTCGTCAGACCAGTGAGCTGAAGAGCGAGGCGACCCTTGTGGGCAGCCTGCCCCGACTGGGATGGGAGATGACCTCCGACGAGAACTCCACCCGCCAGACAGCCTATGAGATAGTGCTGACCGACGATGCCGGCAACGCTGTGTGGCAGAGCGGCAAGCGCAGCTCCTCGCAGAGCGTGCTGGTGGACATAAGCAGCGATGTTGCTCAGCTTAAGGCGGGCCACTACGGCTGGCGAGTGCGTGTCTGGGATGAGGCCGACAATGCCTCCGACTGGGCCACCGACGGCACCTTCTACTACTACAACGACCTTGGCGAAGTCTTCACCCGCGGTCGCTGGATAGGCGCCATCACCAAGGCTGATGCCAAACTGCCCGAGGGACGCAACTACACCGGCGGTGTGCTCAAGCGCGACGACGTCAAGGCAGCCTGGGCGGCAGTCGACACTCTCTCGCAGAAGAGCATCATGCTCCGTCGCTCCTTCCGTGCCGACAAAGCCATCCGTCGTGCCACGCTCAACATCTCCGGACTCGGCTTCTACGAGCTTTCGCTCAACGGAAAGCGGGTGGGAGAGAGCCAGTTTGCACCACTCTGGACCGACTACGACAAGACTGTCAACTATAACACCTACGACGTCACCTCCCTCCTCGCCAAGGGCGAGAATGTGGCGGGAGTGCTCCTCGGCAACGGATTCTACAACGTCCAGGGTGGCCGCTACCGCAAGCTGCAGATTAGTTTCGGCGCACCGACCCTGATGTTTGAGCTCCACATCGACTATACCGACGGAACACGCGACATCGTCTCTTCCGACGCTTCATGGCGTTACGAGCTGAGTCCCGTCACCTTCAACTGCATCTATGGCGGTGAGTCCTACGACGCCCGCCTCGAGCGCAGCGGATGGGACCGCCCGAAGTTCGACGACAGCTCATGGCGTCCCGCTGTCATTCAGGAGGGACCGCAGGGTAAGCTTCGTCCGCAGCTGGCAGAGCCGGTCAAGATAATGGAGCGCTACGGCGTGAAGAGTGTCACTAAACTCACTGCCGAGCAGGTGGAGAAGGCTTGCAAGTCCACCAAGCGCACCGTCGACCCCTCGGCATTCGTGCTCGACATGGGGCAGAACCTCGCCGGCTATCCTGAGATAACAGTGAAGGGACGTCGTGGCCAGAAGGTAACGCTCCTCGTGGCTGAGTCGCTCACCGATGAGGGTGCCGTCAACCAGCGTCAGACGGGACGTCAGCACTACTACGAGTACACTCTTCGCGGCAACGGCACAGAGACGTGGCATCCCCGCTTCTCCTACTACGGCTTCCGCTACATCCAGGTGGAGGGTGCCGTGATGAAGGGCTCGAAGAACCCCGACAAGCTTCCTGTAATCGATAAGATTGAGTCATGCTTTGTCTACAACTCCGCCCCCAAGGTGTCCGATTTCTCATGCTCCAACGAGATATTCAATGCTGCCCATCGCCTCATTGAGAAGGCTGTCCGCAGCAACATGCAGTCGGTCTTCACCGACTGTCCTCACCGCGAGAAGCTGGGTTGGCTCGAGCAGGTCCACCTGAATGGTCCCGGCCTCCTCTACAACTACGACCTGACCAGCTATCTGCCGCAGCAGATGCGCAACATGGCCGACTCGCAGTATGCCAATGGTGCCGTCCCGACGGTGGCTCCGCAGTACACGGTCTTCGAGGGTCCCGGCATGGACGACTTCTCCGAGTCGCCCGAGTGGGGCAGTGCGATGGTCATCGCTCCCTTCATGTATCGCGACATCTATGGCGACGACAGCCTTATCCGTGACTACTACGACAATATGCGCCGCTACGTGGACTATCTGACCACCCGCGCCGACGATGGCATCCTGAGCTTCGGCCTTGGCGACTGGTACGACTATGGTGACTTCCGTGCAGGCTTCTCGCGCAACACTCCCGTTCCGCTTGTTGCCACTGCGCAATACTATATGGACCTCATCTATATGGTCGAGGCTGCCGAGACTGTCGGCAACAGTTATGATGCCCGCAAGTACGCTGCTCTGGCTCGTCAGGTGAATGCTGCGTTCCATAAGAGATTCTACGATGTCGAGCGCCACACCTATGGCACGGGCAGTCAGTGTAGCAACGCTCTTCCGCTCTTCCTCGGCATGACTGCTGAGGCTGACCGTGAGGCTGTCTTCAGCAATCTCCTGGCGGATATTGCGGCGCACGACGGCAAGCTCACCACTGGCGATGTTGGCAACCGCTATCTCTTCCAGACTCTTGCCATGTATGGTCGCAACGATGTCATGTACACGATGCACAACCACGAGGAGACTCCCGGCTATGGCTTCCAGCTGAAGTTTGGTGCCACCACTCTCACCGAGCAGTGGGATCCTCGTCAGGGTTCGTCGTGGAATCACTTCATGATGGGTCAGATTGATGAATGGTTCTTCCGTTCGCTTGTCGGAATTGACATCCGTACGTCTCATCGCGATGGTCAGCAGATTCGGATTCGTCCCGCCGTTGTCGGTGATTTGGATTGTGTCAGTGGTTCCACTCGCACTCTCCATGGCACTGTTTCTTCGCGCTGGACACGCACCGGTTCAGACTTCCGTCTGAATGTCTCCATCCCCGTAGGTGACAGAGCTCAGCTCTATCTCCCTGACGGTTCCAATCCAATCACGCTTGAGAGCGGAGAGTTTCAATTTGAGTGTAAAATAAAATAAACAACGAAAGATATGAGAAGAGTATTATCATTTTGTCTCTTGACTATCGTCGCCCTCGCAATGCGTGCCGAGCGGGTCGATATGAGCAAGATTGTGACAGGCGACGTGGCCGCTGCGGCTGCCAATACCGAGCGGATCGCTCAGACCATCGAGCGTCTGGCTTCGGCAGGAGGCGGAACGCTCTACTTCCCGGCGGGTACCTATAATGTGGGTCCGATAGAGATGAAGAGCAATATCACCATTGAACTTGAGGCGGGAGCCCTGCTCCGCTTCTCCGACGACTTCGACCTCTATACTCCATACGTCGAGGTGCGCCACGAGGGCGTCATGATGCGCAGCTTCCATCCGCTAATCTACGCCGTGGACTGTGAGAATATCACTATCAAGGGCGAGGGTACCATCGACGGAGCAGGCAAGACTTGGTGGGACGAGTTCTTCCGCGTCATGGTGGACCTGCGCGACAACGGCAAGCGCAACATCAATAAGTATCAGCCGATGTTCGAACAGACCAACGACATGGCTACGCTCTACGCTGAGACTAACGAGGACTGGCATTCCACTCTGGACCGCCGCTTCTTCCGCCCGCCTTTCCTCCAGATGCTTCGCTGCAAGAATCTGAAGATTCAGGGCATCACTATCAAGAATTCTCCATTCTGGACCGTCAATCCGCAGTATTGCGAGGGGGTAACCATCGACGGCATCACCATCAATAACCCCGCTTCGCCAAACACCGACGGCGTCAATCCGGAGTCGTGCAAGAATGTTCACGTCAGCAACTGCCACATCTCTGTGGGCGACGACTGCATCACTATCAAGTCGGGTCGCGACCTTCAGGCACGCACTATCGGCGTTCCATGCGAGAACATCACTATCACCAACTGTACGCTTGAGTCGGGCCATGGCGGCATCGTCATCGGCAGCGAGATGTCGGGTGGCGTGAAAAAGCTGACCATCAGCAACTGCGTGTTCGACGGCACTGACCGTGGTGTCCGCATCAAGTCGACACGTGGCCGTGGAGGCGTCGTGGAGGATATCCGCATCAGCAATATCGTGATGAACAATATCAGTCAGGAGGCCCTCGTCTTCAACCTGAAGTATAGCAATATGAAGGAGGAGGCCAAGAGTGAGCGCACGCCTGTGTTTCGCAATATCTTCGTATCGGGCGTATCGGTGCGCGGTGTGAAGACTCCGATCAAGGTTGTGGGCCTGGAGGAGTCGCCAATCAGTGACATCGTCATGCGCGACATCTTCGTTCAGGACGCCAAGCTCCCCTGCGTGTTTGAGAACTGCAAGGATCTTCAGCTCGACAATGTGGTGGTCGACGGGAAGGCTGTGACCGAGGAATCGGTGGCTAAGCAGAGTGCCGCTCTTGGAGCCCCGACATTCGAGAACCAGTTTACCCGTCCGCTGGGCGAGGTGCTCACCGAGGTCAGCAAGCGCTTCAACATCCGTCTGAAGTATAACGTCGACACCACCGGACTTCGCCTTCCCTATGCCGACTATCGCATCCGTCCCTATTCGGTCGACGAGACTCTGACAAATATCCTTGCCCCATTCGACTTCCGTCCGCAGAAGCAGAGTGGCAACCTCTATAAGATTAAGCCATACGAGTATCCGCGCCGCACTCCCGCCGATGGCGAGAAGCTGCTGGCCTATCTCAGTGCGCTCTATTCCGACCGCGCCAGCTTCGAGAAGCGCAAGGACTCACTGCGTCGCGAGGTGCGTGAGCGCCTGGAGCTTGATGATGCCCTTGCAAAATGTGTGAAGGGTGCGCAGATGAAGCTGACCAAGATACGCAAGTTCGACGGATATACTGTCCAGAACTTCGCCCTCGAGACCTATCCCGGCCTCTACCTTTGCGGCTCAATCTATTCGCCCTCAACGAAGGGTAAGCATGCGCTCATCATCTGTCCCAACGGACACTTCAACCAGGGACGCTATCGTGAGGATCAGCAGCAGCGCATGGGAACCCTGGCGCGCATGGGTGCCATCTGTGTGGACTATGACCTCTATGGATGGGGTGAATCGGAGAAACAGGTGGGTGCCGAGGCGCACCATCGCTCCGAGGCGCACACGATACAGACCATGAACGGACTCCTGTTGCTGGACTATATGATGGCTCATCGCAGCGACATCGACGCTACCCGCGTGGGTGTGAATGGTGGTTCGGGCGGAGGTTCGCAGACAGTTCTCCTGGCTGCTCTTGACGACCGCTTCACTGCCTCTGCGCCTGTGGTCAGCCTGGCATCGCATTTCGACGGTGGTTGTCCGTGTGAGAGTGGCAAGCCTATCCATCTGGCCGGTGGTGGCAGCTGTAATGCTGAGTTTGCCGCTACCTTTGCACCGAAGCCGATGCTGGTGGTGAGCGACGGTGGCGACTGGACGGCGAGTGTGCCGACGCTGGAGTTCCCCTACTTGCAGCGCGTCTATGGCTTCTATGGCTCAGAGGATGCTGTACGCAATGTCCATCTGCCGGATGAGCGTCACGACTTCGGTCCCAACAAGCGTAATGCTGTCTATGCCTTCTTTGCCGATGTCTTCCATCTGGACAGCTCGAAGATTGATGAGAGCAAGGTCACGATAGAGGAGGAGAGTGCAATGTACGGACTATGAGATATAAAATAAAAGCCCCGCCGTCGGCGGGGCTTTTATTTTAGGATCGGAAGCGACTAGAATGTCGGAAGCGAC
>CAZKNB010000011.1:0-17649 GCA_964554075.1 uncultured Bacteroides sp. | reverse complement strand
ATCATACTCAAGACAGGCTGGCGCGGAGAGTGCGACCTCATCGACCCGATGTGCGGTTCTGGCACAATTCCTATCGAGGCAGCCCTCATCGCTCGCAACATTGCTCCGGGCGTCTTCCGCAAGGAGTATGCTTTCGAGAAGTGGCCCGACTTCGACCAGGAGCTCTTCGACAACATCTACAACGACGACTCTCAGGAGCGCGAGTTCGAGCATAAGATTTACGGCTACGACAACAATCCGAAGGCTAACGAGATTGCCACACACAACGTGAAGGCTGCAGGCGTTTCAAAGGATATTGTACTTAAGATTCAGCCATTCCAGCAGTTCGAACAGCCAAAGGAGAAGTCAATCATTATCACTAACCCACCATACGGCGAACGTATCTCTACAAGCGACCTCCTCGGACTCTACGAGGCTATCGGTGAGCGACTCAAACACGCCTTCATCGGAGGCACTGCATGGATTCTCTCCTACCGCAAGGAGTGCTTCGACAGCATTGGTCTGAAGGCCACCGAGAAGACACCTCTCTTCAATGGCGCCCTCGAGTGTGAGCTTCGCAAATATGAGATCTTCGACGGAAAATATAAGGAGTTCCGCAAGGATGGCGAACTCGACAAGGGCGAACGTAAGAGCGACTACAAGGAGCACAGAGAGCGTAAGGAGGGCGACCGTCCACGACGTTTCGAAAAAAGGGATGGTGAACGCCGCAGCTTTGAGCGTAAGGATGGCGAACGTCCGGGACGCAACGAGCGCAAGGAGCGTTTTGAGAAGAGTGAGCGCCACTTCGACCATAAGAATCGCTTTGAGAGAGGCGACCGCAAGGAGCGCCGCTTCGAGGAGGGCGAGAGAAGTGAACGCCGCTTCGAGGCTAAACGCGAGTTCAAGCCACGCGAGAGAAGAGAGAAAGATAACGAACATAAGAGATTTAATCGCAAAGACAATGATTAAGAAGAGTTTAGTTCTACTATTGGCGATGCAGATGACAACATTCGGCAATATCATGGCACAGGAACTGAAAACACCGACTCTGGACGACCTGACTCCGGGCGGACGTACCTATCTGACAACAGAAAACATCTTCCCGCTCCAGTGGTGGGGAGATAAATGTGTGACGGGCGACTATGACAAGCTTCAGATTGTCAGCCCCGAAACAGGCAAGGTTGAGACAGAAATCACACTCGAAAGCGTCAACGCCAAGTTGACTGCTGCGGGAAAGAAGGGCTTCAACCACCTCTACAACGCTAAATTCCTCTGGGCCGACCAGCCGGTCATGCTGCTTACACGCCCGGGTGAGTACCTGCGCTATAACTTCCGCACAGGTGAGATTGCGGAGACTCTGACTCTCCCGAAAGAGGCTGCCAACATGGATTTCAATGCAGTGAGCGGCAAGATTGCCTACACCATCGCAAACAACCTCTATGTCAACGACACACAGGTGACCGACGAGGGCGAGGGAATCGTCTGCGGACAGACCGTTCACCGCAATGAGTTCGGCATCAACAAGGGTACTTTCTGGAGTCCGAAGGGCGACCTCCTTGCCTTCTATCGCATGGACGAGAGCATGGTGGCTCAGTATCCGCTGGTCGACATCACCAAGCGCATCGGCGAGGTGAACAACGTTCGCTACCCGATGGCAGGAATGACAAGCCATAAGGTACAGGTTGGCATCTTCAATCCTGCAACGGGAAAGACAACGTTCCTCAACACAGGCGACCCTACCGACCGCTACTTCACCAACATCAGCTGGGCACCAGACGAGAAGAAACTCTATCTCATCGAGGTAAACCGCGACCAGAACGACGCCAAGCTCTGCGAATACGACGTGGAGAGCGGCAATCTGCTCCGCACAATCATCGAGGAGACCCACGAGAAGTACGTAGAGCCTTGCGACCCGATCGTATTCCTCCCATGGAATGCCAAACAGTTCATCTACCAGAGCCAGCGCGACGGATTCAAGCACCTCTACCTCTACAACCTGGATGGTACCCTCGTCAAGCAGCTCACCTCAGGCAACTGGCTCGTTCAGGAGCTTAAGGGCTTCGACACTAAGCGCAAGGAGGCCATCATCCTCTCAACCGAGGACACTCCGCTGGGCAGCAGCATCTACCGAGTAAGCATCCCTAACGGCAAGCGCACGCTTGTGGGCAATGCCAAAGGTGCTCACTACGTCAAGCTGAGCACGTCGGGCGACTATCTCACCGACAGCCGCACAACTGCCGAGCAGCCACGCGTCATCAACATCTATCGTACAAAAGACAGCAAGAGCATCAATCTGCTCACTGCCAAGAACCCATACGCAGAGTATAAGATGCCTGTCATCGAGACAGGAACCATCAAGGCTGCCGACGGCAAGACCGACCTCTACTATCGCCTCATTAAGCCTGCCGATATGGACGAGACCCAGAAGCATCCAGCAATCATCTACGTCTACGGAGGTCCTCACGCACAGGTCGTTACCGACGGATGGGCATACGGAGCACGCGGCTGGGAGCTCTACATGGCAAACAAGGGCTACGTGATGTTCAGCCTCGACAACCGCGGCAGCGAGAACCGTGGCCTCGAGTTCGAGAACGCCACATTCCGCCATCTCGGCGTCGAAGAGTGTAAGGACCAGGTTGAGGGAGCCAAGTTCCTCCAGAGCCTGCCATACGTAGACGCAGAGCGCATCGGAGTTCACGGCTGGAGCTTTGGCGGTCACATGACCACAGCCCTCATGCTTCGCTACCCTGAAATCTTCAAGGTGGGCGTTGCCGGCGGACCTGTAATCGACTGGAAGTTCTACGAAGTGATGTACGGAGAGCGCTACATGGACACTCCGCAGAGCAATCCTGAGGGCTACGACGAGTGCAACCTCACCCGTTACGCAGGCAACCTCAAGGGACGTCTGATGATTATCCACGATGATCACGACGACACATGCGTGCCACAGCACACACTTTCGTTCCTGAAGGCATGTATCGATGCACGCACCTACCCCGACTTCTTCATGTACCCATGCCACAAGCACAACGTGCTTGGCATCGACAGAGTACATCTGCAAGAGACAATAACAAGATATTTTGAAGACCATCTATAAGAGATATGAAACTATTACTACTTGGCTCAGGAGGCCGCGAACACGCTTTGGCTTGGAAGATAGCGCAAAGCCCAAAGATTGAAAAACTATTTATCGCTCCCGGCAACGCCGGAACATCTCAAGTTGGCGAGAACGTAAACATCAAGGCTACAGACTTTGACGCTCTCAAGGCCTTCGCTTTGGCCGAGAAGATTGACATGATTGTCGTTGGTCCCGAAGATCCGCTGGTAAAGGGCATCTACGACCGCTTCAAAGGCGACGAGGAGACAAAGCACATTGCAATCATCGGACCCACCAAGGCTGGTGCAGAGCTGGAGGGCAGCAAGGAGTTCGCCAAGGGCTTCATGCAGCGCCACTCAATCCCTACAGCACGCTACAAGAGCGTCACTGCGGCAAACATCGAGGAGGGCATCAAGTTCCTCGAGCAGCTCGAGGCTCCCTACGTGCTTAAAGCCGACGGACTCTGTGCCGGAAAGGGCGTGCTCATCCTGCCTACTCTCGAAGAGGCTAAACGTGAGCTCCATGAGATGCTCGACGGAATGTTCGGCGAGGCATCTGCTGTCGTTGTCATCGAGGAGTTCCTCAGCGGCATAGAGTGCAGCGTATTCGTTCTGACCGATGGCGACCACTACAAGGTTCTGCCTGTGGCAAAGGACTATAAGCGCATCGGCGAGGGCGACAAGGGCCTCAACACTGGTGGCATGGGTAGCGTAACTCCCGTTCCCTTTGCCGACGAGACATTCATGGAGAAGGTGCGCACACGCATCATCGAGCCTACAGTCAACGGACTCAAGGAGGAGAACATCCTCTACAAGGGCTTCATCTTCCTCGGCCTTATCAACGTGAAGGGTGAACCAATGGTAATCGAGTACAACGTCCGCATGGGCGATCCGGAGACAGAGAGCGTAATGCTCCGCATCAAGAGCGACCTCGTGGAGCTCTTCGAGGGCGTTGCCGAGGGCAATCTCGACCAGAAGAGCCTTGAGATAGACCCGCGCACAGCTGCCTGCGTGATGCTCGTCAGCGGCGGATACCCCGAAGCCTACGATAAGGGCTACGAGATGACAGGTCTGACAGAGGCTGCCGCAACGGGCAGCATCCTCTTCCATGCCGGAACAGCCAGCAAGGATGGCAAGGTTGTCACCAACGGCGGACGCGTCATCGCCGTAAGCTCCTACGGTGCCACTAAAGAGGAGGCACTCGCTAAGAGCTACAAGGCTGCTGAGATGATTAAGTTCGAGAAGAGAAACTTCCGTAGAGATATAGGCTTCGATCTGTAAACGATGAGAGAGAAGAGAATACAAGGAACAATTACGACAGGCAGATGGACGCTGCCTGTCGTAATAATTATTTGCACACTGTGTTGGGCAATGTCGACCACTCTGTCCTATGGCGAAGGACTTAAGAACCTGAGCCTCCCGTTTGGCATCAATACCGATGTGCTCAACGTGGTGCCGGAATGGATATTCCGTCTTGCCGGCTTCGCATTCTTCGGCGTGATTGGCTATTTCCTGATTGAGCTGAACAACGTTTATGCCATCATCCGCACCCGCGCCACCGTGCAGACCTCCTTCTTTTTTCTTCTTGTAGCCTCCTGTCCCGAGCTCCACACGGCATATACAAGCATCCTGACCACCATTCCGCTCGTGTTGTCGGTCTTCATGCTTTTCCGCAGCTATCATGTCTACAGCGATGCCCCCGGAATCATCTTCTATTCCTTTCTGTTGCTGGCGCTATCCTCAATGCTTTCACCGAAAGTCATTTGGTTCGCACCACTCTGGTTCGTCACCATGGCTAATTTCCGCTCACTCACGATACGCTCAATCTTTGCGGCTATTATCGGTGCAGCGCTTCCCTACTGGTTCCTGTTTGCCCACGCAGCCTTCTACGGCCAGATGGAGCTCTTCACTCAGCCATTTACCGACATGGTAGACCTTGCCGACATCGGTCCCGCCTCACTTCCCTCCTATGGCGTCAACATAATAGCATTTATGGTTCTGCTATTCCTGGGAAGCCTCATACAGTATGCCACAGAGAGCTATAAGGACAAGCTGCAGGTCCACTCCTACATTGGATTCCTGCTCTCCCTGATGGCCTACGGCATAGCACTTATCCTCATCCAGCCGTCACTTCTCAACGACCTGCTGACCACGCTGATGATCAGTTGTGCCCTGCTGACAGCCCACCTCTTCGTAATGACAACTACCAAGAGTTCAAACATATTCTTCATAATCATGATGGTCGGACTGGCCGCCATCTACATACTTAACCTATTCCATTTATGATAGAGCAACTCTCACAGATACTTATTGAGTGGGGCATACCCGGTATGTTCTTCTCGGCCTTCCTGGCTGGCAGCATCCTGCCATTCAGCTCCGAGATTGTGATTGTGGCGCTCATCAAGCTCGGAGTGTCGCCCGTGTCACTCCTCATCGCCGCCACCATTGGCAACACCATGGGCGGAATGACCTGCTACTACATGGGATGGCTTGGGCGAACCGACTGGATAGAAAAATACTTTAAGATAAAGAAGGAGCGAACCGACCGCATGCAGCTCTTCCTGCAGGGCAAAGGCGCCCTGATGGGCTTCTTCTCATTCGTTCCCTTTGTGGGAGGAGTGATCACCGTTGCCCTCGGACTGCTGCGAAGCAACGTATGGCTCACCTGCATCTCCATGCTTGCCGGCAAACTCCTGCGCTACGTCATACTGCTTCTCGCCGTTCAGGGAATCATCGATGTAGCCTTCTGAGAAGAGATAAACAAAACATACACATATAAATCGAAAGGATGATAATGAAAAAGATATTATTAATAGCGACAGTCGCACTGATAGTTGCAGCCTGCGGGAAGCGCACACAGCAGGACGAGCGCCCTGTCATCACAGTCACCATAGAGCCTCAGCGCTACTTTGCCGAGGCTATTGCCGGCGACCGCTTCCGCATCGAGACAATGGTGCCTAAGGGAAGCAGTCCCGAGACCTACGACCCCACCCCAAGCCAGCTTATCGGACTCTCGAAGAGCAAAGCATACCTGCGCATCGGATACATCGGCTTCGAACAGACCTGGATGGAGAAACTGGAGAGCAATGCGCCCCAGATGGCAGTCTTCGACACCTCAAAGGGAGTGAAACTTATAGCCGACAATGGAGACCATCACAGCGAGGAGGAGGCAGCCGGCAAGGAGGAGAGCACCACTCACCACCATCACAACGGTGTGGAGCCGCACATCTGGAACTCCACCCGCAACGCCATAATCATTGCGCGCAACACGCTCAACGCACTCGTAAGCCTCGACAAAGAGAACGAAGCCTACTACACGGCACGCTATGACAGCCTCTGCCACGACATCATAGAGACCGACAGCCTCATCGTGAGGATGCTCCCGGCAGGAGGCAGCAAACAGAGCTTCCTCATCTACCACCCTGCCCTGTCATACTTCGCACGCGACTATTTCCTCAACCAGATAAGCATTGAGGAGGGCGGAAAGAGTCCGTCGCCAGCCCATCTCAAGGAGCTCGTCGAGCTCTGCCAGAGAGAGAACGTGAAGATAATCTTCGTCCAGCCCGAGTTCGACAAGCGCAACGCAGAGGTGATAGCCCAAGAGACAGGCGTCAGGATAATCGCAATCAATCCGCTCAACTACAACTGGAAAGAGGAGATGCTCAACGTGGCAGACGCCCTCAAGGAGAACAGATAAACCAACCAACAACTTCAGACCATGGACAGACCTATAATTGAGATAAAGAATCTGGCAGCCGCCTACGACGGCAAGACAGTGTTGCGCGACGTAAACCTCAACATCTACGAGCGCGACTTCCTGGGAATCATCGGCCCCAACGGAGGCGGAAAGACCACACTGGTGAAATGCATCCTCGGACTACTGAAACCCGCATCGGGAGAGATCAGGATGGCAGATGGCGTCACACTGGGCTACCTGCCCCAATACAGCAGCATAGACCGCCGCTTCCCCATATCCGTAGAGGAGCTGGTGCAGTCCGGCCTCTGCTCCAAGAAGTCACTGGCATCCCGCTTCACCCCAGCCCATCGCGAGAAGGTGGCAAACGTCATACGCCGCATGGGACTCGAGGGCATGGAGAAACGCTCCATCGACCAACTCTCGGGCGGACAGCTCCAACGCGCCCTGCTGGGACGCGCCATCGTCAGCGACCCGTCGGTAGTCATCCTCGACGAGCCCAGCACATATATCGACAAGCGCTTCGAGGCTAAACTCTACAGTCTGCTTGCCGAGATCAACCGCGACTGCGCCGTTGTCCTTGTAAGCCACGACATAGGCACCGTACTCCAGCAGGTCAAGACGATAGCCTGCGTCAACGAGACCCTCGACTATCACCCCTCGACAGAGGTCTCATCCGAATGGCTCGAGCGCAACTTCAACTGTCCTATTGAGCTGCTCGGCCACGGCACCCTGCCCCACCGCATCCTTGCAGCCCATCACGTTCACAACTGTCTTAACCATCAATAAAGCATATTTTATACTTATTAAACTTCACCCTTTAAATCCTATTACTATCTTTGCAGATTAAAACAATCAATTATAATCTGAAACACTTAGCTTAATGAAACAGTACAAAAACATAAACAACCTGATGGGTTGGCTGACTTTCATTATCGCCGCTTTCGTATATTGCTCAACCATTGAGCCGACGGCGAGCTTCTGGGATTGCCCGGAGTTCATTACGACAGGATACAAACTCGAAGTGGGACACCCGCCCGGAGCACCATTCTTCATGCTCACGGCAAATCTCTTCTCACAGTTTGCCTCCGATGCCTCTCAAGTTGCCAAGATGGTCAACTACATGAGCGCATTGATGAGTGGAGCATGTATCATGTTCCTCTTCTGGAGCATCACACACCTCGTAAGGAAACTGGTCATCAAGGACGAGAACAACATAACGCTGACTCAGATGATAACCGTCATGGGCAGTGGACTTGTGGGCGCGCTGATCTATACCTTCAGCGACACCTTCTGGTTCAGCGCTGTCGAGGGTGAGGTGTATGCCTATTCGTCACTCTTCACAGCCGTGGTTTTCTGGCTGATTCTGAAGTGGGAAGATGTAGCCGACCAGCCCCATTCCGACCGTTGGCTTATTCTTATTGCCTATCTGACGGGACTTAGTATCGGTGTCCACCTGTTGAACCTGCTCTGTCTGCCGGCCATCGTACTGGTCTACTACTACAAGCGCGTTCCCGACGCCAACCTCAAGGGCTCACTCCTTGCGTTGGTAGCCTCAATGGTGCTTGTTGGCGTAGTGCTCTACGGCATCGTGCCCGGAGTCATCAAGGTAGCCGGATGCTTTGAACTCTTCTTTGTCAACACACTTGGCATGTCGTTCAACACGGGCGTAATAGTCTACAACATCGTTCTTGCAGCAGTGATGATCTGGGGAGTCTACGAGACCTACACCGACAGGAACCGTCGACTCATGAACATCTCGTTCCTCCTGACGATAGCCATGCTCGGCATACCATTCTTCGGCCACGGCAGCAGCGCATTCCTTACGGGAATCGTGATTCTCGCCCTGCTCGCTGCATACCTCTTTGCCAAGCTCGACAAGAGGTATCAGATGACAGCACGCGCCATGAACACCACCCTGCTCTGCACAATGCTTATCATGATTGGCTACTCATCCTACGCACTCATCATAATCCGCTCTACAGACAATCCGCCGATGGATCAGAACTCACCGGAGGACATCTTCACTCTGGGCGAATACATGGGACGTGAGCAGTATGGCACGTGGCCCCTCTTCTACGGTCAGGCATTCTCATCAAGAGTCAAGCTGAAGGTTGAGGACGGCTACTGCGTACCTGTCGAGAAGAGTAAGACAACGAAATACATCCGTAAGACCAAGACATCGCCCGACGAGAAGGACTCCTATGTAGAGATACCCGGACGCATAGACTACGAATACGCACAGAACATGCTCTTCCCGCGTATGTATAGCTCTGCCCACGAGGAGGCCTACAAGTCATGGGTCGACATGAGCGACTTCAACGAGGAGCCCTACGACCAGTGTGGCGAAGAGGTCATCGTCAATATGCCTACACAGTGGGACAACATCCGCTACTTCTTCCGCTATCAGCTCAACTACATGTACTGGCGCTACTTCATGTGGAACTTCGTGGGACGCCAGAACGACCTTCAGGGCAACGGCGAGATTGAGCATGGCAACTGGATCACGGGCTTCGACTTCATCGACCGCATGCTCGTGGGCGACCAGAGCCTGCTACCTTCAGAGCTTCGCGACAACAAGGGCCACAACGTCTTCTACTGCCTGCCGCTCCTGCTCGGAATCATCGGTCTGCTCTGGCAGGCCTACCGCGGCGAGAAGGGAGTACAGCAGTTCTGGGTTGTCTTCTTCCTCTTCTTCATGACGGGAATAGCCATCGTGCTCTATCTTAACCAGACGCCAAATCAGCCACGTGAGCGCGACTACGCCTACGCAGGCTCATTCTACGCCTTTGCCATCTGGTGCGGAATGGGAGTTGCCGGACTCATCCACCTCATCGAGAGATACCTCAAGAAGAACAACGTAGTGACAGCCTCACTCGTATCCGTAGTCTGCCTGCTTGTCCCCATCCAGATGGCCGGACAGACATGGGACGACCACGACCGCAGCGGACGCTACGTAGCTCGTGACTTCGGTCAGAACTATCTTTCCACTCTCCAGGAGGGCGGCAACCCAATCATCTTCACCAACGGAGACAACGACACATTCCCGCTCTGGTACAACATCGAGACCGAAGGATTCCGCACCGATGCACGTACATGCAACCTCAGCTACCTGCAGACCGACTGGTACATCGACCAGATGAAGCGACCAGCCTACAACTCTCCGGGACTGCCAATCACATGGACGCGCAACAAATACTCCGAGGGCAACAACGAGTATATCGCCGTACGTCCCGAGCTTATGAGCCAGATTGACGATATGTACGCCAAGGCAGCCAGCGACCCCGCAGTTATGAAGAGAGTCAAGGAGCAGTTTGGCGACAATCCATACGAGCTTAAGAACATCCTGAAACACTGGGTACTCGCCGACGACGAAGCACTCCACATCATCCCGACCGACAGCATCGTGATGAAGGTCGACAAGGAGGCAGTTCGCCGCAGCGGAATGATGATCCCTAAGGCACTCGGCGACTCAATCCCCGACTACATGACCATCTCGCTGAAGGGCAAGCGCGCACTCTACAAGAGTGAGCTGATGATGCTCGAGATGCTCTGCCACGCCAACTGGGAACGCCCAATCTACATCGCTACAACCGTAGGACCCGACAACCGACTCGGCATGGACGGACACCTCATCCAGGAGGGATTGGCTTCGCGTTTCACTCCGTTCGAAACGAAGGAGCTCGACGCAACAATCGACACCGAGAAGATGTACGACAACCTGATGAACAAGTTTAAGTTCGGCGGAATCGACAAACCGGGCATCTATATCGACGAGAACGTAATGCGCATGTGCTACACTCACCGTCGCATCTTCATGACCCTCGTCGCTCAGCTCCTGAAGGAGGGAGAGACCGAGAAGGCAAAGAAGGCAATAGCCTACTGCGAGAAGATGGTTCCGGAGATGAACGTGCCATACGACTATCAGAACGGTGCCCACCAGCTTGCCAGCGCCTACTACACGTTGGGCGACGACAAGAATGGCGACCGCGTGATCTCGGCTGTGGCAGACAAGGCAGTGGAGTACATCACATGGTATCTCAGCCTCGACGACCAGAACTTCATGATCTCACGTCGCGAAGTAGAATATCAGATTGCACTGCTCAGCGAGTTCCATCGCATCATGGATGAGAACGGCTCCGAGATTGCCGACACCTACGACAATAAGCTGAACACACTCTATGACCTCTATGCAAATAGGATCAAAAGGGTAAACTAAAGAGTATTTATGTTTATAGAACAACCACCGAAGTTCTTCAGAGCACTCTATCCACAGGCTCACTTCAGGATGAACCCCGACGAGAAGGCAGTCTATCTCACCTTCGACGACGGTCCCATTCCTGAGGTCACGCCCTGGGTGCTAAGCCTTCTCGAGGAGCATTCCGTGAAGGCCACATTCTTCATGGTGGGCGATAACGTAAGGAAGCATCCCGATGAGTTCAGGATGGTCATTGAGGCGGGACACCGCATCGGCAACCACACCTACAACCACATCCGAGGCTTCGAATATAGCGCTGAGCAATATCTTGCCAACGTGGAGAAGGCGAACGAGCTGATGCACACCGACATCTTCCGTCCGCCCCACGGGCACGTGGGCTTCCGCCAGTACCACACGCTCAAACACCACTACCGCATCATCATGTGGGACCTTGTGACGCGTGACTACAGTAAGCGGATGACGCCCGAACAGGTGCTCGACAACGTGAAGCACTACGTGCGTAACGGCTCGATAATCACCTTCCACGACTCCCTGAAGTCCTGGAACAACGGCAACCTGCAATACGCCCTGCCGCGCGCCATTGAATACCTGAAGAGTGAGGGATATGAATTTAAGATGCTATAACTCCCGACAGATAAAAGCCGAAGCCCTGCGCCTCGGCTTTTCTGCTTGTGGCTTTGCCCACGCCGACGCGGTCACGCCCTCCACGTCCCAGGCCTTCGTGCGCTGGCTCGAAAGGGGCAACAACGCCGGGATGGAGTATATGGCCAACTATCTGGAGCGTCGCCTCGACCCGCGTCTGCTGATGGAGGGCACACAGACCGTCATATCCGTTGCACTCAACTACTACCCCACCCATCAGCTCTCCCCCGAACAATACCAGTTCGCCTGGTACGCCTATGGCAAGGACTACCACGACGTGATGAAGAGCAAACTCAGGCAGCTCGAGGCATTTATCCTCTCCCTCGAAGAGGACAGCAACGCCGCCACCGCTCCATCGCCTGCCGACAGCCCCGGTGACGGCGTAGCGACACGAGTCTTCTGCGACACAGCCCCCGTTCTCGAGCGCTACTGGGCATGGCAGGCAGGACTCGGATGGCAAGGGAAGAACACTCAGCTGATCATCCCCCACGCCGGATCCACCTACTTCCTCGGCGAGATATTCATCAATCGCAGGGTCACAGACTACGACACCCCGCAGCAAAGTCGCTGCGGAACGTGTCACCGCTGCATAGACCGATGCCCCACGAAGGCACTTGAGGCCCCATACAGCCTCAATGCGCGACGATGTCTCTCCTACCTTACCATTGAGCACCGCGAGGAGATTCCTGCGTCAGAGTCAAGGAAAATGGGCAATTGCGTCTACGGATGCGATGAATGTCAGCGCGCCTGTCCATGGCTGCGCTTCGCCACGCCCACATCAACGCCCGAGCTTCAGCCCTCCGTGGAATTCATGTCGATGACCCCGTCGGGCTGGGATTCGTTGACCGAGGAGGAATACCGCCGTCTCTTCAAGGGAAGTGCCGTGAAGCGTGCAAAATACAGTGGTTTAACGCGCAACATCCGGGCCGTCGGCGAAGAAAGAGAGAGAAAAGAGCCGCGTTGACGTTAAAAATTACACAATAATAGGGATTTGATTATTCCTTTTTATAAATTTGCAATGTTGTTATATATTTTTGTTCAAATCAGCAACACCGGTAGAAATATTTATTTCACTACATAAAAAAGTTAAACTTATTATGGCAAACATTTTTTCACTTGAAGGTAAGATTGCCCTTGTAACAGGCGCATCTTACGGCATTGGCTTCAACATCGCCAAGGCATTCGCTGCAGCCGGAGCAACCATCGTGTTCAACGACATCAAGCAGGAGCTCGTCGACAAAGGTCTTGCATCTTACAAAGAGGCTGGCATCAACGCTCACGGTTACGTTTGCGACGTAACAAACGAGGAGCAGGTAACAGAGCTCGTTGCTAAGATTGAGAAGGAGGTTGGTGAGATTGACATCCTCGTCAACAACGCCGGAATCATCAAGCGTATCCCTATGCACGAGATGAAGCGTTCAGAGTTCCAGCAGGTAATCGATATCGACCTCGTTGGTCCGTTCATCGTTGCTAAGGCTGTCCTCCCATCAATGATGCGTCGTCGTCACGGTAAGATCATCAACATCTGCTCTATGATGTCTGAGCTTGGTCGTGAGACAGTGTCTGCTTACGCAGCCGCCAAGGGTGGTCTGAAGATGTTGACTCGTAACATCTGCTCTGAGTATGGTGAGTACAACATCCAGTGTAACGGCATTGGCCCGGGTTACATCGCAACTCCTCAGACAGCACCTCTTCGCGAGATTCAGCCTGACGGTAGCCGTCACCCGTTCGATACATTCATCTGCGCCAAGACTCCGGCAGGTCGCTGGTTGGATCCGTCAGAGTTGGGCGGTCCTGCAGTGTTCCTCGCTTCCGAGGCTTCAAACGCTGTAAACGGTCACATCCTCTACGTAGACGGTGGTATCCTCGCCTACATCGGCAAGCAGCCTAAATAAAGATTCGGCAAACCCCGAATTCTAACAGATAATGAAGGGCGGGGCACACGTGGTCCCGCCCTTTTTCCTACTTATCAATTAATCTAATATGAAGAAGTATATCATATCAATATTTGCAGCTCTCCTTTGTGCGGCGTGCAACGACGTCAAAGAGATGACAGTAAGGGTTGAGAACCCCATTGAGATGAACCGTGAGGGAGAGTTGGTCGAAATCAGCATGGACGATGTGGTCGAGAGACTCCATCTGCCCGATACTGCACAGGTTATCGTCATCGACGAGGATGGCGAACAGGTTCCGTGTCAGATTACCTTTGACGACCGCCTTATCTTTCCTGTGCGTGTCGACGCCAGTTCGTCGGTCAGCTACACCATCCGGGCTGGTCAGCCACAGACATTCTCCACAAGGGTTTGCGGCAACTTCTACCCCGAGCGCGAGGACGATGTAGCCTGGGAGAACGATGTTACGGCGTTCCGCACCTATGGACCAGCCTTCGAGAGAGCGGGCTACAAGGCCTTCGGCTACGACATCTGGACCAAGTACAACACCAGCGAACCGGTGCTCGAGGAGCGCTACGCCAGTGAGCTGAACCCGGCAATCAATGAGAAGATCAAGGCTCTGCGCGAGAGCGATCCCGAAAAGGCGGAGCAACTCTACCGCACAATCTCCTATCATGTTGACCACGGCAACGGCATGGACTGCTACGTTGTAGGTCCCACGCTTGGCGGAGGCGCTGCGGCACTTATGGTGAACGATAAGATTATCTATCCCGGCTGCTATGCCACCCAGGACATTCTGGACAACGGTCCGCTTCGTTTCAGCGTGCTGCTGACCTACAACCCCATCACCGTAGAGGGCGACACCAATGTCATCGAGAACCGACTCATCTCGCTCGATGCAGGCTCCTACCTCAACAAGACCATAGTCAAGTATGACAATCTCTCGAAAGATGAGGAGGTCATCACGGGCATCGTGCTCCACGAAGCCGATGGCGACGTAGTGGCAGACGCCTCGACAGGATATATCTCCTACGTCGACCCTACCGACGGAAACAGCGACGAGAATGGCAAGATATTCGTAGGAGCAGCCTTCCCCGACCGCCTGAAGGATGCACGCCGCCAGCTCTTCTCCGAGAAGGAGCGCACAGAGCAGCGCGGAGGAGCCTACGGCCACGTGATTGCCGTCAGCGACTATCAGCCCGGCGACACATACACCTACTACTGGGGAGCCGCCTGGAACAAGTCGGCCATCAATACTCCCGAGGAGTGGAACAGCTACCTCGCCGACTACGCCACAAAGCTGAAGAATCCGCTCAAGGTTATCATAGAGTAATGTGAGAACCAACCATAAAAAAATCGGGCTTACGACGCTTTATCGTAAGCCCGATTTTTTATGCCCTTCAGCTATGGGCAAAAAAAAAGGAGTCACGCCTGACTCCAACCTTTGTTAACCTTAAATCTAATACTATGAAAAACACATTGCAAAGGTAGGCATTCCGCCGATAAGTGCAAACATTCCGACGAAAAAAACGATGTTAATAACGCTATTTAACCTTAGTATCCATGTTGTTAAAACTTCGTCCACCTTTAACGCGCATTTTTTAACCTTTATCAATACGACGCCGAGGCCTCTATTCCCTCCGCCTTCAGCAGACCTACGATGCGGTCCAGCTCCTCGTGTGTCGCCTTCTGCAGGTTGTGGGCAGGCGTCTCACGGTCAATCGTATAGATCATCACGCGACTCGGCGCAATCTCCTTCACCACACCAATCCATGGCAACACGTAGCGGTCCGTGGTATTGTCCACATCCCGTCCCTCGAACTCACCCTTCATAAACATGGTCTGGATGATGCAGTGACCATTGAATGCCTTCATTCGCTCCACCAGTCTCTGCAGGTCGTAGTGGCCCACGGGGCGGTCAATGGCGCGGATATAGTCGATGTCCACGGTGTCGAGCTTCACAATGTTGTTGTCCACACGGCAAAGCGCAGCGTGAACCTCGGGGCGGTCGATATGCGTTGCGTTGCTCAGCACACTCACCTTAGCGTTCGGGAAGTACTTGTCGCGCAGTCGCAGCGTATCGTCCATAATCTCCGGGAAGTGAGGATGGCCGGTAGGCTCGCCGTTACCCGCAAAGGTAAGCACGTCGGGTGCAGGCCCCTCCGCCTTCATCTGCTTCAGGCGAGCCTCGAGAGCCTCGCTCACCTCCTCGCGCGTCGGGAGTTTCAGTTTGGCGCGATGGTCAGCATTGAAGCCACACTCGCAGTATATGCAGTCAAAAGAGCAGAATTTGCCATCGGCAGGAAGAAGATTGATGCCGAGCGAAACGCCTAGGCGGCGTGAATGGACAGGCCCGAATATGGGCGAAGGATATATTACTGTCATAAGTTTACTCCTGTTTTTTTATCGGTTAATCGTGGAGCAAAGTTATTAAAACTTACACTGAATGAGCATCTGAAGGTCAGTTTTTCTGTTACTTTCTATCAAGTCTTCGCCACTTCCAATCTCGTCGCGGTCGAAATAGCGTGTCTGAGTGAGTCGGCACATGGCTGTCAGCCACCTGTTGACGCCATATCGCATATTGAGTCCCATGCGTATGCCACGGCCGTAGAACGAGGGAGAATAGCCGTTGTAGAGCATTCCCGACTCGGAGATATAGATACGTGTGTCGTAGTTATCGGTGGCAAAGAGGCTCGCCTGCGACTCCATCTTCAGCGCCATGCGTCGCGGCTTGAAGATGACCGATTGAGTAATGGCATATCCCCTCTTGCTCCCGCCTTCATTGATATGGAATATATTTGCCTGCCCCGTGGTGCGTAGCGTCAGCATCCCCGGTGGAGAGTACTGCACGCGGGCTCGCCAGCGATGGTTCTGATACCTGATATACCTTGCCCCATCCGTTCCCGTCACGTCGCGGTCGCGGCAACGCAGGCGATAATCTCCTGTGACCCCAATCCTCTCGCCCAGCGGCAGCGTGGCTCGCAGCGTGGACTCTATCGAGTTGGAGGCGTGACTGATGCGATACTTCATCCATGGGAAGGCGATAAAGTCGACCGAGGCGAAGATGCTGGCGCCGTAGAATGGCATATACTCGCCCGCCAGTAGCCACCCATTCTCATTGCTTACCGACCCGCCCCGCGCATAGGCGTTAGCAAAGAGATTCCAGTAGTCGTGACTGTAATAGCGATGGAGTAGCAATGCGCGCCAGCCTCCTCCGGCGTCGTAGCGCAGCTTGTTGATTGTAGCCATGCCATACTTTCCGCGGGCCACCTCGCCCAGCAGTGTGAAGTGGCAGAGCCGATAGCCATAGTCCATCCCGATATTGCTGAAGTCATTACCATTGATATTGAAGGCGCGGTAGCCCACCAGGCTGGGCGAATAGTTGCGCGAGAAGCGGTAGTAGGTGCCTGTGACGCCCAGGCGAAGGCGGTTAAGGGTAAGTCGCACGTTTGCGCCGACCAGATGGAGCGCCGTAGAGCGCTTCCTGCCCATCTCGCTCTTCGTGCGGTGAAGTCCCGTCTCGGAGATTGAGGTCATCACCCCCGAGTCGTCCACCTTACCGTCAATCATTCTGCGGGAATAGAAGGGCGAGACCATCCACCCCTTCGCCGGCTGCAGCGAGGCAGCTATTCCGCACAGGTAATTGCTTTCGCCCATCGACGAGTGTTTGGTTATTCCGCCGTTGACGAATGGCGCCGAGAATATGTTCGAGGCATTGTCATTGCTGAATCCCGTGTTTACGACGAGTCCCTGACCGAAGTTAAGACTATAGTCACCTATGGCCAGGGTTTTCAACAGCCCGATGTCGGTTATCAACAGGTGTGCAGAATAGTAGTCATACCCCATTTTGTTGCATAGCGCACCGAAGGGCTCGCCCACATCCTTCTCACCGCTGAAGCCGAAGGAGATCCTGTTGCGATAGTTAAACTTGTATTTTACAGACTGATAGAGTGGCGGACCGTAGTAGGAGCTCCCGTCTCCCGCCCTGCGGTAGAGCGGGATGTCAAGGCGAGCCACAGCCTCCGACTTGCCTTCGCGGAGGATATCCTTGAGAGAGGAATTAACCGACTTATCAACAGCCTCGACGCAGACAAAGGGAGTCAACAGCTTTATTGTGTTGTAGTCCA
>CAZKNB010000010.1:0-18219 GCA_964554075.1 uncultured Bacteroides sp. | reverse complement strand
GAATGGTGCGTTAGTTCAGTTGGTTAGAATACATGCCTGTCACGCATGGGGTCACGGGTTCGAGTCCCGTACGCACCGCCTGAGGCTCCGGAGTCGCAAGATTTCGGAGCCTCTTCTTTTTACATATTATTACAAAAATGCCTATCTTTGCACCATCGAAACTGTAACATTGGAAACATAAATTATAAAAAACGAAATGAAACTATTAGAAGAATTACAATCGCGGAGCAAGGCTATCTACATTGCAATCCTTGCCATCATGTCTGTATCATTGCTGCTCGACTACGTGCCGGGCATGGAGCAATTCTCTCACTGGGTAACGCCTCCGGTAGCCCTGTTTGCCGGTTTGGCATTCGCCCTCATCTGCGGCCAGGCATACCCATCGTTCAATAAGAAGTGTTCAAAGAAGCTCCTTCAGTACTCGGTTGTCGGACTCGGCTTCGGCATGAACCTGCATGCAGCACTTGCATCGGGTAAGGAGGGAATGGAGTTCACAATAATCTCTGTTGTCGGCACACTCATCATCGGATGGATTATCGGCCGCAAGATGCTCGGAGTGGACAAGCGCACATCCTACCTCATCAGCTCGGGAACTGCCATCTGCGGCGGTAGCGCCATTGCAGCCGTTGGTCCCGTCATCAAGGCAAACGATTCAGAGATGTCGGTCTCTCTCGCCACGATATTCATACTTAACGCCATTGCCCTCTTCATCTTCCCCGCCATCGGTCACGCTCTCGGCATGAGCCAGCACGACTTCGGCACATGGGCAGCCATAGCCATCCACGACACAAGCTCCGTTGTCGGTGCAGGAGCAGCCTACGGCGAAGAGGCACTTCAGGTGGCCACCACCATCAAGCTCACGCGCGCCCTTTGGATAATCCCCGTAGCCTTCGCCACATCGTTCATCTTCAAGTCCAAGGGTCAGAAGGTTTCCATCCCCTGGTTCATCTTCTATTTCGTGCTTGCCATGATAGTGAACACCTACCTTTTGGCCGACTATCCGCAGATTGGCAGCTTCATCAACGGACTTGCCCGAAAAAGTTTAACAGTGACCATGTTCTTCATAGGTGCATCCCTCTCGGTCGATGTACTCCGTGCGGTGGGTGTTAAGCCATTGATACAGGGCGTACTGCTGTGGATTGTCATCAGCTTCGCGACACTTGGATATATATTCTTATTCTAAGACACCACTACATTTTTATGCCACAACTATTGGTAGAATGGCGAGAGTTTTTCTACCTTTGCATGCAAATTAAATAAGAATAGGATACAACTATTACGAAAATGAGCGAAAAAGCACCTTTTATGGTATTCTCGGGAACTAACTCGAGATACTTGGCAGAGAAAATCTGCGCGAGTTTGAACTGTCCACTCGGCAACATGAACATCCTTCACTTTGCCGACGGAGAATTCGCAGTGTCTTACGAAGAGTCTATTCGTGGCTCTATTGTATTTCTTGTACAGTCAACATTCCCAAACTCAGACAATCTGATGGAGCTTCTGCTTATGATTGACGCTGCAAAGCGTGCATCAGCAAAGAGCATCGTTGCCGTTATCCCATACTTCGGCTGGGCACGTCAGGATCGCAAGGACAAGCCTCGTGTTTCAATCGGCGCTAAACTCGTTGCCGACTTGCTCTCAGTTGCTGGCATCGACCGCCTGATCACAATGGATCTTCATGCTGATCAGATTCAGGGATTCTTCAACATTCCTGTTGACCACCTGTATGCTTCGGCTGTCTTCCTGCCATACATCCAGTCTCTGAAGCTTGATGACCTGGTTATCGCTACGCCTGACGTAGGCGGTAGTAAGCGTGCCAGCACATTCTCTAAGTATCTTGGTGCACCGCTCGTGCTCTGCAACAAGAAACGTGAGAAGGCTAACGAGGTTGCCTCTATGCAGATTATCGGTGACGTGAAGGGAAAGAACGTTGTGCTCATTGACGATATCGTCGATACAGCAGGCACAATCACCAAGGCTGCCAACATCATGCTTGAGGCTGGTGCGAAGTCTGTAAGAGCTATTGCAAGCCACTGTGTGATGTCTGATCCGGCTTCGTTCCGAGTTCAGGAGTCCGGACTTGAGGAGATGGTCTTCACCGACAGTATCCCATACTCAAAGAAGTGTGCTAAGGTTAAACAGCTGAGCATCGCTGACATGTTCGCCGAGACTATCCGTCGCGTCGTAAACAACGAGTCTATCAGCTCTCAGTACATCATCTAAAGAGAGAGAATACTCATACATTATAAAGAAAAAGGGGAAGACAGAGCCTATCTGTCTTCCCCTTTTTCGTTGTTACTTTAGAAGAGCACAATGCCGGCTTCGACGATTGCCCCCTTATTGTAAGTTCGATTCTTGTTGTAGTATCTGCTGCCGCCATATCCGCCCGTTACCATCAGCGCCAGCTTCTCGGTCAACTGATACTCCAGATTGATGCGTCCCTGAAGTGCATAGAGGCTATGGGGAACATCCATATGGCGATGATTGGCAAAGGTGGCGATGTGCTGATAGCCAAGGTCACCGCTGATGCTAAGATCCTTGTAGAGCTTGTGCCACATGCCACAGCGATAGAAGAGCGAAGCAGAGAACTTATCGTTCAGGTCGAGATAGTAGGCGCCACCGCCGAGAATAGTATAGAAGAGGCGGTTGCGGAAGCGCGCTGCCAGATTGAGTTTGGTGGCTGTTCCAAGGAAAGCCATCATCTGTACGCGTGTCTGGGGATTGGCGTTGACAAGTCCGAGCTGTATGCCCTTGAAGCTCTCACGACGATAGTTAAAGAGGCCGAGCTGGAGGCCACGTCCATTGGTGGCATAGTTCAACATTCCAATCTGTACACCTCTGAGCGAATCGGCTGCGATGTTGCAGAGCGCAGCAACCTGAACGCCATTTACGTCACCTCCGACGACGTTCAGCAGTCCGGATGCCGTTATTCCTTCATATGAGTCGCCTGCAATATTTGCAATACCTGAAAGCGTCAAGCCTCGATAGCTCTGACCGGCTATGTTCATCAATCCGCCAACAGTCAAGCCCGTGGCCTTGTCGCCTGTAATATTCATAAAGCCCGACGTCATCACGCCACTGAACCTGTTGCCGCAGATATTCATCAAGCCCGATGCCGAGATGCCCGCAGCATCGTTGCCGTTGACATTGGCTATCGCCGAGAGCTGCAAGCCATGCATCCCGTCCTTCACCAGATTGGCAAGTCCGGAGAGCTGCAAGCCATTCATATCGCCATGTACGGCACTACCAATAACATTCACTCCGACTCCATTCAGATTGCCCATGACGGAGACAACTCCAAGATTGACACGAGTGACGCTCGCCGTGTCGAAGCGCTGTGTGGAGATATTCTTCCACAGCGACAGATTGATGCCGCCACAGTTGCCCTGTGCGGAGAGACCGGTGGTCAAGGCAAGAAGTAGCGCCGGCACTATCAGTTTTCGTTTCATACGACTTTTCTATGTAAATTGTGTTTTCTAAGTTTTTCATAGCCGCCGCAGCGGAAGGGGGAATATCCCCCTACTCCTCGCTGAGCAACTTGATTGCATCAACATATTGAGCTATGCCGACTGCCACCTCCTTGGCTGCCTTCATAGCCATAACAACAGTGCGCGGACGATGAACGACATCGCCACCGGCAAAGACGCCACGACGACTTGTCATACCGAACGGACGCGTCTTAACCATCACGTATCCGTTGTCATCGGTCTCGATGCCCTCTGTTGTTGAGACGATACGGCTGGCAGGCTGAGAGCCTACAGCCATATAGATACGGTCGAAAGGAATCTCCTTCACGCCCTCGGGTGTGTTGGCACGAAGTCCGACAACCTTGCCCTCCTCGTCGCCGAGGAACTCTGTAGTCGATGTTTCCCAGTGGAACTTAACCCCCTCAGCAAGTGCAGAGTGGTACTCCGACTGAATGGCAGGCATATCCTCCTCCTTACGACGATAGACGATTGAGACCTCTCTGGCACCCATGCGGACAGCTGTACGCGCTGCATCCATGGCCACGTTGCCACAACCGATGACAGCCACACGCTCACCCTCGACGAGAGGCACCTTGTCACGACCGACTGAACCCTCATTATAGATGGTGGCCATATGGAGAAGGTGGGTAGCCTGGACCACTCCACGCAGATTCTCTCCCGGCACGCCGAGGTTCTTAGGCAGTGCTGTACCTGTTCCGATGAAGATGGCGTCGTAGCCCTGCGCAAAGATATCGTCAACATTAATCTGTTTACCAATCATGCAGTTCATCAGGAAGGTCACGCCAAGTCCCTCAATCTTCTCAATCTCCTTGCGTACCACAGTCTTAGGCAGACGATACTCGGGGATGCCATACATCAGCACACCACCCGGTTCTGTCTGACCCTCGAAGATGGTCACGTTGAATCCCATGCGCGCCAGGTCGCCGGCAACAGTCAGTCCCGCAGGTCCCGAGCCGATGACAGCCACCTTGCCACGCGTCTTTTGAGGCAAACGCTCACGTGTGAGGTTCATCTCAGTATCGAAGTCAGCGACGAATCGCTCCAACTTTCCAATCTCAATACCCTTACCCTTGGCATAGAGCACACAGTGTCCCTGGCACTGCTTCTCGTGAGGACAAACACGTCCGCAGATTGCAGGCAGATTGCTCTTCTCATTGATAATCGCCATGGCATTTCCCATGTTTCCCTTAGAGAGCTCATGGATAAACTCGGGGATGTTGTTGTCAATAGGACATCCCTTCCTGCACGACGGGTTCTTACAGTGAAGACAGCGTTTAGACTCAGCCAGAGCCTCCTGCAGTGTATAGTTCTCGTTACATTCCTTAAAATTAGCCTTAGTATCGGTCATAAGTCATCCTTATATATTAATCGTTTTTACCTTTTTACCTTTGTTGAAGCTGCAAAGATAGGCAGAGCAATTCAGAGTAGCAAAAGATTAGCCCATTAGTTCATCTCCACGTATGCCCAGAGCCTGCATCAACGGATAGGCAAGCACCAACTGACGTGCACCCTCGCCCTCCTCTGGCTGTCGCATGACGAAGCGTGCGACGCTCTTCTCGCCAGCCTTCGCTGCAATCTCGTCAATCTTACGGCCGAAGCGGTCGTCGTCGGCAACCACTGCTATTCGCTTCACATCCTTCGAATCGGCAACGATGGAGAGCAAATCCTGGAAGAGGTCGCCAAGCGGAACCATCTCTGCCGAACCCACGCCTATAAGCTGGAATTCGCCCATAGAGGTGCGGAAAGCACGGTCGTTCATCTCGCCATCTATATCGCTCGGAGTGCACGCCTCCATTCGGCATGACTTTTTGTCATACACGAGCAACACGTTTCTCTCCATCTCGCCTCCGTCTGTGCCAAAAGCATCAATAGCTATACACGAGATCAGTGTCTGCATGTCGGCAGGACCGACAGCACGTCCTATCTTTTGTGCAAAATAGCTCCTCATATCGTGTGCGACGAAATTCATATACTCCGCGTCAATGATGATTACATCGCTTGTAAACTCAAACTTAGGTAGTTCCATTGTTATCTTTTTCTATTAATTTTTTCGGCCATAAAGGTATCTCATAATGCTGACTTTTTGTCAACAAGCCGACTTAAAAATACGAAAAAGAGGACTCTTTTCCCCAACGGCAAGCGTTTTGCTGCAACTCAGGTGTTATCAGTTAACAAGAGAAAAAAAAGGAAAGGAGACTAGATATGAATTTCAACAACTTCACAATCAAATCGCAAGAGGCCATTCAGGAGGCGGTCAACATCGTCACCGCGAAGGGTCAGCAGGCCATCGAGCCTGTCCATCTGCTCGCGGCCTTGATGAAGAATGGTGAAAACGTCACCAACTTCATCTTCCAGAAGCTGGGAGTGAACGGTCAGCAGGTTGCTGCAGTCGTTGCACGTCAGATTGATTCGCTGCCTAAGGTATCGGGCGCAGAGCCATACCTGAGCCGCGAAGCCAACGAGGTGCTCCAGAAGGCAGTTCAGGTCAGCAAAGATATGGGCGACGAATTCGTTTCGCTCGAAGCAATTCTCATGGCAATCGTCGGCGTCAACTGCCCGGCTGCCACAATACTTAAGGATGCAGGCGTGAGCGAGAAGGAGCTGAAGAGCGCCATCGCAGAGCTGCGTAAGGGCGAAAAGGTCACTTCGCAGTCGAGCGAGGACACCTACCAGGCACTCGAGAAGTACGCCATCAACCTTAACGAGGCTGCACGAAGCGGCAAACTCGACCCGGTCATCGGACGTGACGAAGAGATTCGTCGTGTGCTTCAGATTCTGAGCCGACGTACAAAGAACAATCCGGTGCTCATTGGCGAACCGGGTACAGGTAAGACCGCCATCGTGGAGGGCCTTGCCCACCGTATCCTGCGTGGCGATGTGCCGGAGAATCTGCGCAACAAACAGGTCTATTCACTCGATATGGGTGCGCTCGTTGCGGGTGCCAAATATAAAGGTGAGTTCGAAGAGCGACTGAAGTCTGTAGTCAACGAGGTGATCAAGGCCGACGGCGACATCATTCTGTTCATCGATGAGATTCACACCCTGGTTGGTGCCGGTAAGGGCGAAGGCGCAATGGATGCGGCAAACATCTTGAAGCCGGCCCTGGCACGTGGCGAACTGAGGGCTATCGGTGCCACTACCCTCGATGAGTATCAAAAGTACTTCGAGAAGGATAAGGCACTGGAGCGTCGATTCCAGATTGTTCAGGTCAACGAGCCGGACAACCTCAGCACAATTTCCATCCTGCGAGGACTTAAGGAGCGCTACGAGAACCATCACCACGTACGTATCAAGGATGATGCAATCATCGCTGCCGTCGAACTGAGCAGCCGTTACATCACCGACCGATTCCTCCCCGACAAGGCTATTGACCTTATGGACGAAGCTGCGGCAAAGCTGCGTATGGAGGTCGATTCAGTACCCGAAGAGCTCGACGAGATCTCTCGTAAGATCAAGCAGCTCGAGATTGAACGCGAGGCCATCAAGCGTGAGAAGGACGAACCTAAACTCGAAAGCATAGCGAAGGAACTCGCTGAGCTGAAGGAGCAGGAGAAGTCATTCAAGGCTAAATGGCAGAGCGAGAAGGCCCTGATGGACAAGATTCAGGAGAACAAGGTGCAGATTGAGAACCTTAAGTTCGAAGCCGACAAGGCTGAGCGAGAAGGCGACTACGGTAAGGTGGCTGAGATCCGCTACGGTAAGCTGGAGGCACTCTCCAAGGAGATTGCCGACACTCAGGCTAAGCTGAAGGAGATGCAGGGCGACAAGGCAATGATTAAGGAGGAGGTCGACGCCGAAGACATCGCTGACGTCGTTTCACGCTGGACAGGAATACCTGTCAACAAGATGCTCCAGAGCGAGAAGGACAAACTGCTCCACCTCGAAGAGGAGCTCCACAAGCGTGTCATCGGTCAGGACGAGGCTATCGAGGCTGTGGCCGACGCCGTTCGCCGTAGCCGTGCAGGACTTCAGGATCCGAAACGACCAATCGGTTCATTCATCTTCCTCGGAACGACAGGAGTCGGAAAGACAGAGCTTGCCAAGGCATTGGCTGAGTTCCTGTTCGACGATGAGACGATGATGACACGTATCGATATGAGTGAGTATCAGGAGAAGCACAGCGTCTCTCGACTTGTCGGAGCGCCTCCGGGATACGTCGGTTATGATGAGGGCGGTCAGCTGACCGAAGCTATACGTCGTAAGCCCTACTCTGTAGTGCTGTTCGACGAGATTGAGAAGGCACATCCAGATGTCTTCAACATCCTGCTTCAGGTGCTCGACGACGGCCGACTCACCGACAACAAGGGTCGTGTGGTCAACTTCAAGAACACCATCATCATCATGACCTCAAACATGGGTAGCCAATACATCCAGTCGCAGATGGAGAAGATGAACGGCAGCAACAAGCAGGCCGTCGTCGAGGAGACCAAGCAAGAGGTTATGAACATGCTGAAGAAGACGATACGTCCGGAATTCCTCAACCGTATCGACGAGACAATCATGTTCTTGCCGCTCAACGAGACGGAGATTCGTAAGATTGTAACACTCCAGATTGACAACGTACGTCGTATGCTTGCCGACAATGGCGTGGAGCTTCGTCTGACCGACAGCGCCATCAACTTCATTGCTCAGGCCGGCTTCGACCCCGAGTTTGGAGCACGACCAGTGAAGAGAGCCATCCAGCGCTATCTGCTCAACGACCTCTCAAAGCGTCTGCTCAGTCAGGAGGTAGACCGCTCAAAGGCTATCGTTGTCGACAGCGACGGCGAGAAGCTGACTTTTGCGAATTAAAAACAATTTTACACAATTTAATAGGGAGACTCCTTATGGAGCCTCCTTTTTTATTTCTGATATTTTGATATTTCGCTAAAGGTCAATAACTTTGCCGCCCGAAACAAAGTGGCATCCGCAAGCGGATGCAGACAAGAGAACAGCAAAACAAAGTAATTGAAATATACATACAAGCTAAACGTATGAGAATATTAGCAGTAACTGCACTTGCAACGTTATTAATCTTTACAAGTTGCAATAAAAACGATGATATAACCACACGTCTCAATCAGGCTGAGCAAACGCTCGAAGAGGACCCGGATAAGGCATTCAGAGATCTGGACGCCATCGACGTATCAAAATTCAAGGACTCATCGACAATCTCTCGCTGGACAAGTCTCTACGGCGATGCGCTGATGGCCAGCGGAATTGCCTCGATTGACGGCAACGAATCTCTCCAGGCACGCTACGTCAACAAGCTTCGCGAATGCTCTGAGCGCCGCGAGAACTACGAGAAGCACACCAGTGCCATCATCAGCGCCCTGATGATTATCATTCTTGCCCTCTTCCTCGCCTATCTTAACCGCCGCGTCATGTTCCATCATGCGAAAGACGAGGTGCTCATCACGCGTGCTTCGTCGCTCCAGAGCGCAGTGAAATGCAACCGTCTGTTGCTGACACGTCGCCAGGAAGTAATACACGACGGCTTTGCCGAACGAATCGCCAATATAGACCGTCTTTGCGACGACTATTATGAGCTGGCACGTACGGGAGCGCATAAATATAGCATTGTGAGGGAGCTGGCAAAGGTGATGGATTCCATGAAGTGCAACACCGAGGCATTCATGCTTTTTGAGGGTGCCGTGAACGACCGTCGTCCACAGCTACTTGGTCTCCTGCGTAAGGAGCTTCCCAACCTCACCAGCAATGACTATCGCCTGTACGTCTACCTCTCATGCGGCATGTCGGCACAGACAATAAGTATGCTGACGGGTGACAGCGTGGCGACTGTCTACTACAATCGCAACCGCCTTCGCAAGCAGATTGAACAGCTTTCACCCGACAGCAAGAGAATTCTACAGGAAATGATTTAGTTATCGATTGCTGTACATTGAATCGTAGTACTTCTCATACTCACCGGAAGTGATGCGATCCATCCACTCCTGATTGTCGAGGTACCAGCGTACAGTCTTCTCGATTCCCTCCTCAAACTGGAGGCTTGGCTCCCAACCAAGCTCACGCTGCAGTTTGCGAGAGTCGATAGCGTAACGAAGATCGTGGCCTGCACGGTCCGTCACGTAGGTAATCAGCTCATCTGAATAGCCCTCTGGATTGCCGAGCAGGCGGTCCACTGTCTTGATGATTACCTTGATGATATCGATATTCTTCCACTCATTGAATCCGCCGATGTTGTATGTGTCGGCTGTCTTTCCGTTGTGGAAAATCACGTCGATAGCACGCGCGTGGTCAACGACGTAGAGCCAGTCGCGCACATTCTCACCCTTGCCATAGACAGGCAGCGGCTTGCGATGACGGATATTGTTGATGAAGAGCGGAATCAGCTTCTCGGGGAACTGATAAGGACCATAGTTGTTTGAGCAGTTGGTCACGATGGTCGGCATGCCGTAGGTATCGTGGAACGCACGGACGAAGTGGTCGCTCGAAGCCTTGGAAGCTGAGTATGGTGAGTGTGGGTTATACTTTGTTGTCTCCACGAAGAACTCCTCGCCATAGGCGTGGTGATGCTCCGACGAAGCAGCTGTTGTGAAGGGTGACTCAATGCCCTGGGGAGCAGTAAGCTCCAGCGCACCGTAAACTTCATCGGTAGAGATGTGATAGAAACGCTTGCCCTCGTACTTCTCTGGAAGTGACTCCCAATAGAGCTTTGCAGCCTGAAGCAAAGAGAGGGTACCCATCACGTTGGTACGTGCGAAGGTGAATGGATCCTTGATTGAGCGGTCCACGTGACTCTCGGCAGCAAGATGGATAACGCCGTCGACGTTATTGTCCTGCATCAGCTTGAGCATAGTGTCGAAATCACAGATGTCAGCCTTCACGAACTTGTAGTTCGGCAGATTCTCCACATCCTTCAGGTTCTCAAGATTGCCCGCATAGGTCAGCTTGTCTACATTTATAATATTATACTCCGGATATTTGTTGACGAAGAGACGAACAACATGGCTACCGATAAAACCGGCGCCACCGGTTATGATAATGTTACGTTTCATATTATGTATTGAGTTCTTTTTTATTATTAGCTATTTGAAAGTAGGTTTTTCACGCAGAGTTTAAGCGAATCGGTCCAGTATGGAACCTTCACGCCAAATGTACGTTTAATCTTCGCCTTGTCGAGTACCGAGTAGGCAGGACGCACAACAGGCGATGGAAACTCGCTTGAGTAGCACGGCTGAATATTACAGCCATTATTTCCGGCATATTCGGCAATCATCTTTGTGAAGTCGAACCATGAGCAGACACCCTCGTTTGAGAAATGATAGATGCCAGAGTTACCCTCATACTTACGATTCTCCACGATGTCGACAATAGCGTCGGCAAGATCCTGAGCGTATGTCGGAGTGCCAGTCTGGTCGAACACCACCTTAAGCTCCGGCTTTGTAGCAGTCAGATTGAGCATTGTCTTCACGAAGTTCTTGCCATACTCACTGTAGAGCCACGCCGTGCGGATGATGACATAGTTGCATCCAGAATTGATGATAGCCTGCTCGCCGTGAAGTTTAGTGACGCCGTAAGCCCCGGTAGGGTTGGTCGGCTGCTCCTCGCCACACGGAGTGTTGTTCTGATTACCCCCGAAGACATAGTCGGTTGAAATGTGGATAAGCTCCACCCCATTCTCCTTGGCTGCCTGAGCCAGATACTCTACCGCCTTGGCGTTGATGAGTTCAGCGATATCCTGCTGCTCCTCTGCACGGTCGACATTAGTGTAAGCCGCACAGTTCACAATCACGTCGTAACAGTTCACCTTGACGTCGAGCGCGACAGCCTCCGGATTGGTGATGTCGAGATCATCAACGTCCTTAAAGATATATTCATTGGCGGAATCTTCCGAAGCCACTCTCAAGCAATTGCCGAGCTGTCCGTTGCCGCCAGTTACAAGTATTCTCATATTTATAAATTATTCTACGTCTGCAAAGATAGGACTATATCTCATACCAACCAACTAAACTAATTACATTATATTCACTAAAAATTACACTGCATATCCAACAAATGGCTATTTTTGCCTTTGCTAACACTTTTATAATGAACGTTACTCATCATATCGACATACGATACAGGCTCTTGACGCCACTGCTCCTGCTCATTGCGGTGCTGACCGGCGGATGTTCGGAGATGGCTCCTACCCATGAGGTAAGGAGCGTAGACTCTCTGAACACCCTCTCCCACGGCGCGATGTACCGTGATGCCGACTCAGCCATGCTCTACGCCACACAGGCTCTCGACGCATCCTCGCTCTACGGGCAAGGCAAGGCAGAGGCATCCAACAACATTGCCTACTGCCACTTCGTCAAGACAGAATTCGACAAAGCCGAAGAGATATACAACCGCGTCCATCGTTACACCCAGAACGAGCCCGAGCTGCTGATTGCCGACATCGGACTGATGCAGATCTGCCAGCGAACAGCCCGCAACAAAGAGTACTACGACCATCGCAACTCGGCCCTGCAACGCATGAAGCGCATCGACGAGGACAAGTCCCTCTTCTATGAGCGACGCGAGAAGAGCCGTCTGCACTACGCCTATGCCGAGTTCCGACTCATCTCTGCCCTCTACCATTACAACCTGCGCCAACGCCAGGAGGCACTCTCCGAGCTCAACTGCATCGACCCTGCCGAACTTGCAGCCAACGACGCTGCACAATACATGCGCTATCTCCACCTTCGCGGACTTGCCGGAATGAGCGGAAACGAGGGAAACGAGACGGAGCGCACACTTTCCGAGTTTGACAATCAGTTCCGCCTCTACCAGATGGCGACCGACAGCAACTACATCTACCTCGTCGGCGAGGGACTCCACGGCATAGCCGACATTATGTCCGTCCGCAGCGACTATAGGCTCATCGCCAGTCATCGTCCGGAGGCCATTGCCGCGCTGCAAGCCAAGTACGCAGGAGGCTTTGCACTGTCCGACTCAGCATTACAGCTCAGACCAGAAGAGAGTGATTCGCTTCTTCCGTTACAGCTTGGCGAAGAGTCATTGAAAGCCTTTGAGCAATACAAAAGCAACTACGGCATCACGGCAGCCTATGTCTCCATCAGTCAATATTACAATGAAACGGGACGATACGAAGAGGCTGACTCTACGCTACAGCTCGCGCTCCAGACAGCCGACATCCGCACACCGGAATGGATTTCTGCAATCCACGAACAGATGAGCGTAGCCTTTGCCGGAATGGATATGAAACGCGAGTCGGACCACCATCGCAACATCTATCTCGACCTGCTCAACAGTACCCGTCAGGACCGTGAACTCGAGAGCCGATATGCCAGCCTCGAAGAGGAATCCAACAAGCTGACAATCATTCTCCTCGCCGTAATCGCCGCTTTCGCCGTGATGATGACATCACTAGTCTACCTCAACCGCCGCACACGCCGTCAAGGCGAAGCCTACACAGCCAAGCTACGCAAAGCCCTGGCGCTCTGCAGCGACATAACATCCCATCGCGACATTGCGACGGACGACATCGACACAGACGTAAAACGACTTCTGACGCCATTCATAGAATGGGCTGAACGCAACGAGCAGAACAGCGACATGCTGACTGAAGAGCGCGAACAGCTCGAAGCGCAACGCTACCTCTTTGAGCGGCATATCGACGAAGACAAACGTCAGAACATCGTCCGAAAGGCATGCCTGGCGCTCGTCTACGGCGTCACGCCCTACATCGACCGTATGATCAACGAGATTGACAAACTCCTCGGCAAGGGCTACATCAACGATCAACGACTCAAACAGGAGAAATTCCAATATATCGGTGAGCTGGCCGACACCATCAACGAGCAGAACGAGATACTCTCCCGCTGGATAAAGATGCGCCAGGGAGCCATCCAGCTAAACATCGAGAGCTTCCGCCTCGACGAGCTCTTCACACTGCTCCAGAAGGGACGTCGCAGCTTCGAACTGAAGAATCAGAAGCTCGACGTCGACCCTACCGACTGCATCGTCCGTGCCGACAAAGCCCTCACCCTCTTCATGCTCAACACCCTTATGGAGAATGCGCGCAAGTACACTCCAGAAGGTGGACACATCCATGTCTACGCCACAAGTGCCGACAATTACGTGGAGCTTTCGGTCAGCGACACTGGCATCGGACTTTCTGCTGAGGATATTGATACACTGCTCAACAGCAAAGTCTACGATTCAAAAGCCATCGGAGCAAACGACGAGAGCCACCGCGACTACCTTGTGGGCAACAAGGGCAGTGGATTCGGACTGATGAACTGCAAAGGCATCATCGAGAAATATCGTAAGACCAACCGCCTGTTCAGTATCTGCACATTTGGCATCGAGAGCCATCAAGGCAGTGGCAGCCGCTTCTACTTCCGCCTCCCACAGGGAGTGGTAAAAGCTCTTACCATGATGCTTCTCGCCTTGCTGCCACTCACTTCGTGCAGAAATCACAACGCTACCGCCGAAAGCGATTGCAACTACTCGTCGACCAGCGACCCGGCCTACACCATTCTGCTCGACAGCGCCTCGCTATACGCCGACTCGGTCTACTATTCCAACGTAGAGCGCAACCACGAGCAGGCACTCGTCTATGCCGGGAAGGCCATCGAACTGCTCAACCGCCACTACCAGGCCTACTCAAACGACACGCGCGGCCAACTGCTCAAGCTGACCGACAACGGCGTTCCTGCAGAATTCACATGGTGGGCAGCAGATTTCGACACCGACTATCACGTCATACTGGACCTGCGCAACGAAGCAGCCGTAGCCTTTCTCGCACTGAAACGCCTGGACGGTTACCGCTACAACAACGAGGCATACGCCGGAATGTACAAGCTACAAGGCAAGGACACAACTATAGAGAGCTACTGCAGCGAACTTGAACGCTCTGCGACAAACAAGACGATAGGCATTGTGCTCTGCATCGCCCTACTCGTACTCTCAGCCGTGGCATACTATCTGCTCTTCATCCGCAAGCGCGTGGTCGAGGTAATAAATCTCCGCCAGCTGCTAGAGGTGAACCGGCGTGCCTTTGCCGCTTCGCAAGCCTGTCCGTCAGCCGAGGCAGAAGCGCTCCAGCTGGAGGAACAGACGCTCCACAACATACCACAGCGCATTGTCGACGAGACATTTGAGAGCATCAACGACCTGCTCGACATCAACACTCTCGGCATTGCCGTCTTCAACGACGAGACCACGGCCCACCCTGTCTACGTATCTGCCGGGCTATGCTCAGGGAGCGAAATGCCGGAAATCGTATCACGTTGCCACGCGACACGGACAATGATAGTCGAAGCAGACATGGTGGCAATACCTCTCACAGCGGAAGCCGACGACGAACACTGCATAGGCGTGTTCCACCTTCGCCTCGCCGATGCCTCACCAAGCGAGAACAGCCTGCTCTTCGCCGAACTTGTGGCTAAATATTTCGCCATCATCATATATAACTCCGTCATCTGTCCCGCCGTGCAATATCGCGACATCGAGGCAGCCCATGAGGAGGTACATCGTGCATCGTGGGAGAACAGCATGCTTCACGTACAGAACCTCGTGCTCGACAACTGTCTGTCGACCATCAAGCATGAGACGATCTACTACCCGAGCCGCATCAAGAATATTGTAGACAACCTCCAGACCTCACCCGTCGACGAGCGTCAGCGCGTGGAGGACATCAGCGAACTGGCAAAATATTATCGCAGCATATTCGCCATCCTCTACTCATGCGCTTCACGCCAGCTTGAAGAGGTGACGTTCCGCAGAACAACAATAAGAGTAAGCGATATCTGCGACCATTGCGCCAAATACTTCAACAAGCGCAAGCGCAGCCTGAAAGCCGAGCTGGACCTCACGGTCGAATCATTAGACTCGTCGGTCATCGGCGACCGCATCTCGCTCTTCTTCCTGACAGAGAGCCTCATCGACGAGGCACTCACCCACGACGCCGCCGGCACTCTCAAGCTGAAAGCTGTCAAGGAGGGACACTACATACGGTTCACCTTCACCGACAATCGACGGACGAAGAGCGCCGACGAGCTGAACAAGCTCTTCACGCCAGAGCTACGCAGGATGAGCGAAAGCGGCGACCGACTCAGCGGAACGGAATACCTCATCTGCAAGCAGATTATCCGTGAGCACGACGAGTACGCAGGCCGACGTGGCTGCCGCATCAACGCCGAGCCGGCAGATGGAAGCGGATTCAGCGTCTACTTCACCATACCGGCAGCGACGCGGTCCGACTCCGTCAGCGAAGAGAAGGAATAAACATTAATAAAAACAAATCAAGAATATAAAGAAACAACATACATATGGAACAGGAAAGATTTAAAGTTATAATCGTGGAAGACGTGAAACTCGAGCTCAAGGGCACAGAGGAAATCTTCCGCAACGAGATACCCGAAGCCGAAGTCATCGGAACAGCAATGACGGAGGCCGAGTTCTGGCCGCTCATCGAAAGCCGCGTGCCCGACCTCGTGCTCCTGGACCTCGGTCTGGGAGGCTCAACAACCATTGGCGTAGACATCTGTCAGAACGTTCGTCGTCGCTATCCCGACGTCCACGTGCTCATCTTTACCGGAGAGATAACCAACGAAAAGCTCTGGGTCGACGCGCTCAATGCCGATGCCGACGGCATCATACTGAAGACAGGGGAACTCCTCACCAAAAACGACGTGATGGCAGTAATGGATGGCAAACGCCCCGTCTTCAACCAGCCAATCCTTGAAAAGATAGTTGAACGCTTCAAGCTCTCCGTAAGCAACGACGTCAAACGCCTGGAGGCAGTCATCGACTACGACATCGACGAATATGACGAACGTCTGCTTCGCCATCTCGCTCTGGGCTACACAAAGGAGATGATTGCCGGACTGAAGGCAATGCCATTCGGCGTAAAATCACTTGAGAAGCGACAGAACGACCTCGTAGGACGACTCTTCAAGAGCGACGAGCGCACAGGCGTCAACGCTACGCGTCTCGTTGTACGCGCCCTCGAACTCCGCATACTCGACATAGACAATCTGGAGGCTGACGATGAATAGCAAGTGGCGACTGACCTACCCCGCAACGCTCTACGTGCTGCTTACCGCAGTCGTCGTTGTGCTCTCATGGATTCTTGAGATCTATGGGGTTGAAGCCGTCGTGCCGTCGACCGGTGAGGTCGTGAAGGTACAAAGTCCATTCACCCCCGAAGGCGTCCGCTGGTTCCTGCGCAACGCCGTAAGCAACTACACAGGCTTCTCCCCGCTAGGTTCAGTCATAGTCTTCCTCTTCGGACTAGGTGTCTCTCTGCACTCCGGCTTCATTGAGTCGTGTCTGCGCAGCCTGATGCCGCAAAGCGGACGGCATGTCAACTATGCCACAGCGACAATCATCATCCTCGGACTGATGTCGAACGTCGTTGGAGACGCAGGCTACGTAGTGCTTCTTCCACTTGCAGCAGCGACATACAGCATGGCTGGGCTCAATCCACTCGCCGGACTAATGACTGCCCACGTCGCCTCAGCCTGCGGATTCAGTGCCAACGTCATGATCAGCACACTTGATACACTTATGTCGCGCATCACCGATGAGGCCACCACAGCCACTCTTCATACATCCGGTTCTGTGGGCACCATGTCCAGCTACATCTTCATGTCAGTGTCAACCATTCTGCTTTTCTTCGTCATCTACGCCAGTACGAGATGTCGTAAAGGCACAACGATGTTGCTTCAAGGCAACAATTCTGTAGTGAAAGACGTGACAGAGACGTCCAGTACAGCCAGCGTGTATCGCAAGCCGCTGTCACATCGTGAGCGACGTTCGCTCTACGTATCGCTTCTTGTAGGAATCCTGTATGCCATTCTTGTCCTTGTCACCACATTCTCATCATTCGGCATACTGCGCGATGCAAGCGGCGGGCTCCAGCGCTCCCCGTTCATGATAGGCATTCTCTACATAGTGGCCATTGGGTTTGGCCTGACAGGCATCACCTACGGCTTTATGTCCGGCCGCTTCAGGAGCGACCGTGACCTCGTAGCCGCCCTACTCCACTTCGCCAAGCCAATATGCAGCTACCTGGTCATAACCCTCTTCGCATCGCAGATGTTTGCTCTCATCAGCTACTCCAACATAGACCGAGTGTTGACGGCGTCGAGTGCCGAAGCCTTTGCCCAGCTCTCTCTTAGTCCGACAGCCATGCTTCTTGCGCTGATCGTCTACACGGCGCTTCTCAACCTGGTGACAGCCTCAGCTTCCGCCAAGTGGTCAACTATGGCCTATGTCATACTTCCAGCCATGGCAGCAGTTGGCATCACCACCGAGGCTTCAGTCTGCGCCTTTCGCATAGGCGACAGCGTAACCAATGCCGTCACGCCACTAATGCCATACGTGCCTATGCTATTCGCCCTGATGTTGCACTATAAGCCAGATGCCACCTACGTCACCATGCTCCGCTACATATGGCGTCCATCGCTCTACGTCACGCTGAGTTGGATTCTTCTATTTTTCCTTTGGCATCTAATCCATTTACCTATAGGCATATAGCTTCCAAAGCTCATTTTTCTTGTAAAAAAACCTCTCAAAACTATTGCAGAATAAAGAAAAATCCCTACCTTTGCAACCGCAAATGAGGCTGGTTCCGTAGCTCAGCTGGATAGAGCAACGCCCTTCTAAGGCGTGGGTCCTGCGTTCGAATCGCAGCGGAATCACTTAAGAATCAGAACCAGAGGCTGTTAGGTCTCTGGTTTTTTTTACATTTATACCCCTAATTTCCAATCTCCTACAATTCTACCATCATATT
>CAZKNB010000009.1:0-18225 GCA_964554075.1 uncultured Bacteroides sp. | reverse complement strand
TTTCGACCTCCAATCACTGCGTTTTTCGAAAATGGATTGGTAAATTGCAATAAAATTGCACCTAATAGGGTATAATATACGGCTCGTGCAATATTTTTATCCCCTTTAGGGTGTAAATTCGAATTAATCTTGTACATTTACACCCGAAATGGTGTAATAATTTTGATTATGGCTAAAACTGTCCTTTCCCAATTTGTCAAGGAGATGCGCAAAAAGTATCGATTGACGCAGGTTGACCTTTCCCTGAAGTCGGGTGTGGGTCTGCGCTTTGTGCGCGAGTTGGAACAGGGTAAAACCACTTTGCGCATGGACAAAGTCAATCAAGTCCTGGATTTGTTTGACGCCGAGTGTCAACCGGTGAAAAAATCCAAAAGAAAGGAGGATGACGTATGAGGCCATGTATTTGGCTGAGATTGCTGGGAAACTTCTGCCGAAAGAGATACGTATTAATCTAATCGGAAGTCGAACGCCTCTCCCTAAGGGCATACTTTTATCTTCGGATATGTGAACTTTGAAGAATCATGTTGTAACAATTTGAGAATGTGAACATAAAGCATTTGTCCTGCACTGAAAAAAAAGGAAAATAAAGCGTTTATTTTCCCTTGCCTCAAAAACACTACGCAAACATTTGCTATCCGATTAATTTTGTGTACTTTCGCAATGATAAAGCACTCCGATAGATATGAGCGGAGATTAACATGGTTACACGATAAAAGCAAAACGAATATGAGATACACCATCGACGAATTGTGCAGAATGCCAGAAGGACAAACATTCGACTGCAAGAGCATACAAGTGGATCCGAAGGCTCTTGCCACCACCATTGTGGCTATGGCTAACGCCGATGGCGGCATGATTGCTATAGGTATCTCTGATAAGACACGCCGCATTGAGGGTGTCGACCAGGACAAAGTACATCTCAACGAAATACTCCGAACGCCGTTTGACTTCTGTGTGCCAACAGTTAATGTGGGTACCGAGTTCCTGCCATGTACCGACGACAAAGGCAACGAGAACCACATCCTGATAATTAACGTCCCAGCTAGCCCGCGACTTCATGCCAATCAAGCCGACGAAGTCTTCTGGCGCGTTGGCGATAAATCCCGTAAACTTCCGTTTGAAGAGCGTCTGAGACTGATGTATGACAAGGGTGAGCGCTACTATGAGGATAGCCCCGCCTACGATGCGACTCTCGACGACATAGATATGGATGCCGTGAAGGCCTACGTGAAACGTATTGGCTATGGCAAGAGCGCTGCGGAATATCTTACGGAAAACAAGGGCTTTGTGACCTACAAGGATGGTCAACCACAAGTCAGCACGGCTTGCATTCTGCTCTTCGGCAAACGTCCACAGAACTTCTTCCCTCGTGCACGTGTAAGATTCATACGCTATAGTGGTACTGAGGAGAAGGTGGGGCGCGAGATGAACGTCATCAAGGATGTTACCTTTGAGGGACGAATTCTTGACCAGATAGATAAGGCGATTGAATATCTTGAGACTCAGGTGAAGGAGCATTCCTATCTTGGTGAGAATGGTATATTCCGCACCGACCGCGAGTATCCAAAGTTCGTGATACAGGAAATGGTGGTCAACTCTGTTTGCCATCGCGACTATAGTATCAAGGGTACAGAAATACAGATTAAGATGTTCAATGATCGCATAGTGTTCGAGACGCCCGGCAAGTTGCCTGGCATTGTCCGCGTGGACAACATTCGCCACACTCACTTCTCTCGCAACCCGAAGATTGCGGAGTATCTCAAAGCATACGAATATGTAAAGGAGTTTGGTGAGGGTGTCGACCGTATGTGTAATGAGCTCTCAGCTCTCGGTACCCGTGAACCGAAGTATAGTCTTGTTGCCTTCATCATGAAAGCGACTGTTTTTGCTATGCCCGTAGCGGAAGATGATGAAGAAAAGAATATAAATGATGATGTCGTAAGAGATGCCCCAGAAACAGACAACAAAGATGCCGAAGGGCAAGAAAAAGGGCATAAAAAGGGCATAAAAGGGCAAGAAAAAGGGCAAGAAAATGATGCAGAAGGGCATAAAAATGGCAAGAAAAACGAAACCACAGAAAATGCTTCTGAAGCCGATAATAAGGAATTGAATTGGCAAGAAAAAGGGCAAGATAATTGGCAAGAAAAGGGGCAAGAAAAAGGGCATAAAAAGGGCATAAAAGAACGTGAAAACATACTCGGCGTAATAATAGGAAATCCGTCCGTAACCATTCCGTCATTGGCGGACAAGTTCGGCCTCACTATAAAAGAGACACGAACAATCATAAACCAGATGAAAGACGAAGGCTTGATTCGTCGAGTCGGGGCAAAACGTGGCGGCCACTGGGAGATTGTCAGCCAAACAAGAAAATGAAACTTCCGCAAAAATTTTTCTTCCCCGAATAGTAGTTTTTTATCTGATTTCAGTCTTAGCTATGAAAACAAGATTGAAAAGAGATGAAAGAACTGGAAGAAAAATGCTTGAAGTTCGTGGTGGATCACTACAAACCTGGACGACTGAACACCTCGGCGGCTCTGCGCAAGGTGAAGGGAGATAGCGGACAGAAAAAGATTACGGGCAGAAGCCTGTGGTATAGCCTGTCGGGAATCGCCGCTGCCATCATGATCTGCCTCGGCACATATATCTATATGAAGAGTGCAACAGACGACATTGTCAGACTCACAGCCGACGCTACTATCGAACAATTCGTGCTGCCGGACAGCACACATGTCACCCTCTCACCCCACTCCGTGCTGAGCTACAACGCATCAAACTTCGGCAAGAGCGCCAGAGAGGTGAAGATGAAGGGACGAATCTACTTCAGCGTCTTCCACGACGAGAAGGCACCATTCACCGTCATGGCTGGCAACGACGCCAGAGTACGCGTGCTGGGAACACGCTTCGAGGTGAACGAATCGGCCGACTCCACCGCCGTATATGTCAACTCCGGACGAGTGCTCTTCGCAGCCCAGGGCAACGAAGAGGGCGTAATCCTCACCAAAGGTATGGCAGCTGTGCTCAACGCCGGCATGACAATGCCCGAGCAGCAGCAGACAAGCCCCAACCCATCGGCATGGGCCATCGGAAGCTTCGTCTACGACAACACGCCACTACCCGTTGTGCTCAACGAACTCTCTGCCTACTTCCACGTCAGCCTCTCAGCCAACGACGAGAGCAAACAGCTGAGCGCAGAGTTTGACGCTGACAACCTCGAGGATATCATCGAGATTATCGAACAGACACTGGAAATCAAGATTAACAGGAACTAACCAATACATTTCAACTATTACTCAAGCTATGAATCGTTATATCGTAATTCTGTTGTTGGCAATGATGGCCATTCTGCCGTCGCACGGCGAAACACTTGCCAGCACGACAACAATCAAGGAGCAGATGGAGCTGCTGAAGGAGGAGCACTCCGTGAAGTTCGTCTACGACTCCACACTGAAGCTCGACTACCCCTACACGGGACGCCCGCTGAAGGGTCTTCCGCTGGAGGAGAGCCTCAACGAGCTCTTCCGCCAGCTCCCCATCGAATGGAAGCTGAAGGGTAAATATGTGATGCTGAAGAGCAAGAAGCGCCGCACGGTGAGCGGATTCGTTCATCAGGAGGATGGCGAGACCATCGTCAACGCCACAATACTCGACCTCACCACAGGACAGGGAACACTCACTAACGAGCATGGATTCTTCAGCCTCACACTGCCCGAGGGACGCCACGAGCTGCGCGTGTCATACGTGGGCTGCGTGGAGCGTACCGACACGCTCGACCTGGTGAAGAACCTGAAGCGCGACTTCACACTGCGCACGGGCTACAACCTGGAGGAGGTGGTCGTGACCGCCGACCTCAACTCGCAGCTCAACACCACACAGACGGGAAAGGTGACACTCACCGCCGCCGACTTCGACAAGGGCTATTCGCTGCTTAGCTCGCCCGACCTGGTGAAGCAGATCCAGGGCATGGGCGGCGTGGCTGCTGGAACGGAGCTCGTGTCGGGTCTCTACGTTCACGGCGGAGGCAACGACGAGAACCTCTTCCTGCTCGACGGTACCCCACTCTATCAGGTGAACCACCTCGGCGGACTCTTCTCCGCCTTCAACACCGACGTGGTGAAGAACATCGACTTCTACAAGAGCGGCTTCCCCGCACGCTACGGCGGACGCCTCTCCTCCGTTCTCGACGTGCGCACCATGGACGGCAACATGAAGAAGATTCACGGCAGCTTCAGCCTGGGTCAGCTGGATGGACGCATCATGGTCGAGGGACCGCTGAAGCGAGACAAGACATCATTCGTCTTTGCCATGCGCCGCTCATGGTCGGACCTGATCACAGCCCCAATCATCGCCATGGTCAACGCCCACCAGAAGGTGGATAAGATAAACTTCCGCTATGCCTTCCACGACATCAACGCCAAGCTGACTCACATTTTTTCGGAACGCAGCCGGGCAGATATCAGCATCTACTCCGGCAAAGATATACTGAAGACGAAGGATCGCGGCAATGACGACCTCTATGGCGAAGTTCAGGACAAGTATATCACCCGATTCAAGATGCTTTGGGGAAACACTACGGCGTCGGTCAACTGGAAATATCAGTTCTCGCCGCAGCTCTTCTCAAACATCACGGCGCTATATACCCACAACCGCTCCAACTACGACTATCTGGACGAGGAGAAGTACTGCTACACGGATGGCACCATTCAGAGCATGTACCACATACAGCGCAGCAACCACTCGACGATCAACGATGTCGGCTATCGCATAGAGATGGACTATCGCCCATCGACTGCTCACCACGTGCGTTTCGGTACGGACTATCTGCTCCACGACTTCAATCCGCAGACAATATCCAACACCGACTACTCGGGCGACAGCGAGGTGTGCGACACCACCAGTTACAAATCATCAAGCTCATACACCGGACACGAGCTGTCGCTCTACGCCGAGGACGACATTGCGCTGAGCAGACGAGTGAGAGCTAACGTGGGCCTCCACTACACCCTCTTCTGCGTAGGCGGCAACAACTACAACTCGGTTGAGCCTCGTGCAGCCATCAGCTGGAGGGCAACGGACAATCTTACGCTGAAGGCATCCTACACGGAGATGAGCCAGTTCATGCACCTCCTCTCGGGATCGTATCTCAACCTGCCGACCGACAACTGGGTGCCGACCACGAAGAGCGTGCGCCCCATGCGCTCGCGACAGTACTCAGCAGGTGCCTATCTGGAGCTGACACGCAACGTCAAGATGTCGATTGAGGGATACTATAAGAGCATGAAGAGACTGATTGAGTATAACAGCGGCTATAACTTTGTGCCATCGATTGACAACTGGGAAGACAACGTGACCAGCGGCAAGGGACGCGCCTACGGTGCCGAGGCGGAGATTGGCTATAAGGGTAAGAACACATCAATCACCGCTGCCTACACACTCTCGTGGAGCGAACGCTACTTCGCCGAGTTCTGCCAGAACTGGTACAGCGATAAGTTTGACAACCGCCACAAGCTGAACATCAGCCTGGTGCAGAGAGTGAAGTCGCACATCGACTTCAACGCATCGTGGACATACCATACAGGCAACCGCATGACGCTGCCATCGCAGTATGCCGACATGCCCGTGGTGCCCGGAACGGGAACTGACATCTATCAGAACTGGATATACGAGCAGCCCAACAACATGACGCTGCCCGCCTACCACCGACTCGACATAGGTGCCAACTTCCACCACACCACCAAGCGCGGCTTCGACCGCATCTGGAACGTCAGCATCTACAATCTCTACTGCCGCAGAAATGCCTTCTACGCCAAGGTGGATACCGATGCCAACGGCCGCTTCCGCTGCAAGGTGTATGGAGTCTTGCCAATCATACCTTCATTCAGCTACACCATAAAATTCTAAAAAGAGGAGAGAATCATGAAACGTAACATATATATATTGATTATGATGGCCGCACTGCTTACGTCGTGCGGCGCCGGATATATCGACTTCGACGACATGGGCAACACCGACAAGCTGGTGCTCTACTGCATGCCGGCGGCAGGAATGGACACAACCGTGGTGCAAGTCTCACGAAGCATCGCCGTCAGCACATCGTCGTCCGCCACGACGAATGAACTGACGGGAGTCAGTGTGCGCTACACGGTGAACGACGTTGAGCAGGAGGTGCTCTACGCCACGCAATGGGTAGGCACAAATGTGCCGAAGGGATGTTACTACGTCATAGGCAAGCTCCGTGAGGGCGACCGGGTGAGCGTTGAGGCATCCGCCACCGGATTTCCCACCGTGCACGGCTCAACAACCATCCCGAAGAGCTTCCCGCTGAAGGAGGTCAACCTCGACAGGCACAAAAGCAACGACTGGTATGGCTACAATCTGCAGTTCGCCGTCTCGATGAATGGAGAGCAGAGCCTGAGCTACTACGCCCTGCACTTCGTCTCTGATGATGTCACAAAGCACACATACCATAAATGGGATGGCTCACTGCTAAATGAAAGGAGTGATTATCTGACGCATCTCAATATGGACATCTCCGAGGAGCCTCTGCTGAACAATGCGACCGGTATGGACGAGATTTTCGACGTGTCGAACAGCTACTTCCGCAACATGTATATCTTCACCAACCGCTCATTCCGCAACGCCGGCTACACGCTGCATGCCAACACCTACTATCGTGATATTGACAACAGCGAATACGACCCTGATGAATACGGTTACACTCGTTTTCTCTACTATCGCGTCTACATGTACAGTCTGTCGCCGGAGATGTATCTCTACCTGAAGTCGGTGAACGACATTGAGAACAACGACCTCGGCACCTCCGGTCTGGCCTCCATACGCAGCCACTACAGCAACGTCACAGGCGGTCTCGGAATGGTCTGCGGATGCAACGTGACGGCAACGGAATGGATTGACAATCCATACGAGCCCGACGAGGAGGAGGACAACGACGGCATCTATACTGAGAATTATTAACCAAATATATACGACAATGAAAAAGTTTTTTCTTTCAGGCGTGCTCGCATTTGCAGCACTGCTTTCGGTGAACGCACAAGATTCACAACGCATTAGATTTGGCGTAGAGGCTGGCTATAACAACAGCTCAATCTCTACCGAGGAGACATCATCCATGTCTGGCTTCAACGCCGGAGTAAAGCTCGAGGTCGGACTGCCCAACGTGCTGCGCGGAGCATATCTGAGCGCAGGATTCAAGATTACGACAAAGAGCTGGAAGGCAAGTGTTGACTGGATTGACAATGACTACTACGACGGTTCCGGCTACTACTACGAAGATTACTACACAACCCGCAGCTGGGACGACGATGACTGGGACTCATACCACGTCACTACCAAGGTTAAGCCCTACTATCTGGATATTCCTATCCACATCGGATACAGATTCAACGTTGCTCCAAAGGCTTCGCTCTTCTTCGAGGTGGGCCCATACTTTGACTTCGGACTCTTCGGCAAGTGCACCTACAGCATGAGCGGGGACTTCTACGACTATACACTCTCTGGCGACGCCATCGACAATGTCTTCACCGAGGAGGATTGCATGAAGCGCTTCGACGTGGGTATAGGAGCCAAGATTGGTGCTGAGTTCGCAAAGCACTACCAGATCTCTCTCGGCTACGACCACGGCCTGAACAATGTGTTCAAGGATACAGACGAGTCGAGCAAGAACCGCAATTTCACAGTAAGCGTGGCTTACGTGTTCTGACATAAGAGAAACCCATAGAATTGAGACTCCCGGTAACCGCGACGGCTATCGGGAGTTGCTGTCTTATCACTTAACCTTCTGGAAGAAGCGGGAGTAGCGATAGCCACTCAGAGGACCCTGCTTCGGGTCCTTGGAGAACCAGATGAAGGAGGCACGGCCTAGGATGTGGTCATCGGGCAGGAAGCCGAAGAGACGGGAGTCGTGGGTGTTGCGCATGTAGTCCGACATCACCCAGTAGTAGTTCTTGGTGAAGGTGCAGAGCGTGGTGGGGACTCCGTCGACATAGAGCGTATCGCCCGAGATACTGGCATCGCGCCCCTCGTGAAGGAGCATCGTGTTCATCAGCAGTGTGCGGTTCCAGCGAGTCACCCTGACGGGAACATTCTTGCCGGGGACAATGAGGAAATGGAGGCGCTGACGGGCATCGGGACGACGCAGCTCCTTGTAGCTTACAAGCGCATAGGCAGAGTCGACAATGACCGTATCGCCCGGGCGGGCAATGCAGCGACTGATGAAGAGTTCACGACGGTCGATGGGCTCGGCCTGACTGAGAGGATTGTTGAAGACCACGACGTCGCCATAGCCGGGGCGCTTCTCTCCCACCCGCCTGTAGTCGAAGAGCGAGAGAAGGGGCTGGCGCAGTCCGTAGCTCCAGATGTTCACTATGATCCTGTCACCGCCGTAGAGGGCAGGCGCCATGCCGTCGGTGGGAATCACACATGAGGTAAAAGCAAAACATCGGATGAGTGACACGAGTGCCACCGATCCGATGATTATAATGATCCATTCAAAATGATGCAATATGTTCTTTAGCCAACCCATTTGAAGAGCCTGTTCCAACGAATCTTTCCATTGAACCAGCCGCGATCCTTGTCGAGCGAAAGCCATACGAGGAGCGGCTTACCAACAACATGGTCTTCGGGAACGAAGCCCCAATAACGAGAGTCCTGGGAGTTGTGGCGATTGTCGCCCATCATCCAGTAGTAGTCCATCTTAAATGTGTAAGTGTCGGCCTTGACACCATTGATAATTATGTCGCCATCCTTCACCTCAAGGGTGTTGCCCTCGTAGTTGACAATGCAGCGCTGATAGAGCGGGAGATTGTCGATGGTAAGCTTCACCGTTGAACCCTTGGCGGGAATCCATATCGGTCCGTAGTCGTCGACGGTCCAGTCGGTGTAGAGATTCTGCGGATAGAGGTCGTGGCTCGGCTCAATCTCGAAGGGCTCGATGGAGCTGACTAGATCCTTGCGCGCAGCGAGTTTATCGTAGGCAGCCTTGGTCAGCGGGAGGGCGAAGGTCGTTGCGCCCGCCTCATAGCCCTGAGTATCCTCGAGGCTTAGTCCAAGCTCATCGTGCAGGAAGTCGTAGGGCAGCGGAGTGCCGGTGCCATGCACCTTATAGAAATACTGCACATCCTCGGGAGCCTTCTGCTTCTCGCCATTGATGAATATCTCCTTATTGATGATCTGGAGCGTGTCGCCCGGAATGGCGATGCAGCGCTTCACGTAGTTCTCACGACGGTCCACAGGGCGATAGATGATGTCGCCATAGAGCTCCGGATGGCTATGGATATAGTCGCTTCCGGCGCGATAGTAGAGGTCGTAGACGATGTACTGCTGTTCGCGAGTCAGGCTGTCCATCTCCACTCTGCCCGAATAGAGCTGCTCACCCACGGCATACGCCATGTTTGAGAAGAAGTCGGTCTGCTGGTAGGCCGTAGAGACGGTGTCGCCGGCAGGGAAGTTGAAGACGACGATGTCGCCACGCTTCACGCTGCCAAAGCCCTTCACACGACGATACTTCCACTGTGGCCAGTCGAAATATGACTTGGTGTTGAGGATGGGTATGGTGTGCTGGGTAAGGGGCAACGAGAGCGGTGTGTTGGGCACACGCGGTCCGTAGCTCATCTTGCTCACATAGAGGAAGTCGCCGACAAGGAGACTCTTCTCGAGCGAAGATGAGGGAATCTGATAGTTCTGGAAGAAATAGATGTTGACGAAGTAGACCGCAACGAGCGCGAAGACAATAGCGTCGACCCAGCTCATCACGCCTCGTACCACGGCATTCTTGCTCTTCTTCCAGAAGGACCATGGTATCTTCTTTGAGATATAGGCATCGTAGATGAAGGGCACCACGAGGAGTCCCCACCAGCTCTTCACCCAAAGGAGGAAGATGAGGTAGAGGATGGTGACGATGATGAACTTCGTCCACGGTGACAGTGTAAACTTACTCTTCATCTTTTAGTCGTTAAGGAATGGGAACAAATCGGACATTCCGAGGAAGCCGCTATGGTTCACTGTGTACTCGGCAGCGAGAACTGCTCCGAGAGCAAATCCGCCACGGTTCTTGGCGTCGTGGGTGATGGTGATGCTGTCGACGTCCGAATCGTAACGGATGGTGTGGATGCCGAACACCTCGCCCTCACGGATAGAGTGGATGGGGAGTTCATCGGCTGCAGTGGCTCTCTCCTTCACCCATTTGTCCTTGCGGTCCATCTGGGAGAGGATGCCCTCGGCAAGCGTGATGGCTGTACCACTCGGTGCGTCGAGTTTATGAACGTGGTGGGTCTCAGTCATGCTGACGTCGTAGTCGGCAAACTGATTCATTATCTTTGCAAGATACTTGTTGACAGCCGAGAAGATTGTCACGCCAAGGCTGAAGTTTGACGACCAGAAGAGTGTCTGTCCGCCCTCGCTACACATGCGGCGAATCTCGTCGCCATGCTCAGCCATCCATCCGGTACTACCGGAAACGAGCTTCACACCTGCCTTGAAGGCACGCAGATAGTTGCCGTAAGCGACCATCGGGTTGGTGAACTCAATGGCTACATCGGCTGAGCGGAAGGCATCCGACTCAAAGTCCTGCTGGTTATCCACATCAATCTTACAAACAATCTCATGACCGCGCTTGAGGGCAATCTTCTCGATCTCCTTGCCCATCTTGCCGTATCCTATCAATGCTATTTTCATATTTTATAAACTTATATTCTGCTAATTGACTACAAACTTATGATTTTTCTTACATTTGCGTACTGATTTAAGCTTTTTTTTTACTATGGAACAGCTTCTTCATTATGTCTGGCTACATAAGATTTTCCCTCTTACGGGGCTCCAAACCACCACGGGACAGAGCGTGGAGGTCATCGACGTGGGACTTCACAACATGAACGCAGGCCCGGACTTCTTCAACGCCAAGCTGAAGATTGACGGCACTCTGTGGGTGGGCAACGTGGAGATACACCAGAATGCCTCCGACTGGATGAGACATGGTCACCAGAACGACCTTGCCTACGACAACGTTATCCTGCATGTGGTGGCGGTGGCCGACATGGAGGTGAAGCGCCACGACGGCGAGAAGATTCCGCAAATGGTGCTGAACTGTCCCGACTATATCCGGGAGCACTATGCGACGCTGGCTCGAGGCGAGATGTCGCCCGCATGCAGCTCGGTGATTCCTCAGCTGAACCACTTCGCCATCAGCAGCTGGCTCTCGTCGCTGCAGATTGAGAGACTGGAGCATAAGACAGCAGCCATAAGGGAGATTCTTGGCAGGAACAATAACGACTGGGAGGCGACGCTCTTCACACTGACCGCACGCTATCTGGGCGTGGGACTCAACGGCGATGCTTTTCAGGCATGGGCGGAGAGGGTGTCGCTAAGGGCTGCACAGAAGATGCGCGACGACATAGTGCGTCTGGAGGCGCTCTTCTTCGGCACCGCCGGACTGCTGGCCGACCCTACCGACGACCCATATATGAAGAGCCTGGCGCGTGAGTATGCCTATCAAAGTCAGCTCTACCAACTGCCGCAACCGATGGACAAGAGCCGCTGGCGACTCTTCCGCCTGCGTCCCGACAGCTTTCCCTACGTAAGGATGGCACAGATGGCATCGCTCTACCAGAGCCGGGAGAGTCTGTTCTCAAAGATTATTGAAGCAAGGGATGTAAAGGAGCTGATGGAGCTCTTCGAATGTGGCGCTGCGGGATACTGGAAGACGCACTTCCGCTTCGGTCCAGAGTCGCCCGCTCAGGAGAAGAGGCTCGGCAAGGGGGTGAGGAAGATTCTCATCATCAATGCTGCAATTCCTATCATCTACGCCTACGGCACCTACCGAGGCAATGAGGCACTCTGCGACAGGGCTGTGACCCTGCTCGACGAGATGAAGTCGGAGGATAACTACATCACCCGACTCTGGGGCGGCGTGGGCATCGTTGCCACGACAGCTTCGGAGAGTCAGGCGCTGATTGAGCTCAAGAAGGAGTATTGCGACAAGCGCAAATGCCTCTACTGCCGCTTCGGCTACGAGTTTCTGCGCAGCCGTAACGTCTGAGAGAGGTGGCGCACCCGCTATTTCTTGGTCTTCACGATTGAGCTGAGCGGATAGCGATTGTTCTCCGCACGCTTAAGGAATGCCTTGGCTGAGCCGATGTTCAGGTACATGTCGAGGCGAACAGGCAGATGGTTGTCATCGTCGGTGACGAAGAAGGTGATGACCTCCTTCTCCTTCTTCTTCTGGTACTCCACGAAGGAGAAGACGAGACAGCGATAGGTGTTGCCGTCGTCGGCCTCGATATTCTTCTTACCTCTATATATAAGTGTCTCCTCCTCGACCTTCTTTCCGGTGGTCATGGGGAAGTTGAACTTCTGGCCTACGGTGTAGTTGGTCGGATCCCACGAGCGTGCCTGAGCCAGGATGCTCAGCATGTCGAAGACACATCGCTTGTCGCTATAGCTGGTCTCCTTGAAGGTGCCGTCCTGATAGGTTCGCTTCTGCTCCACATCGACCTTGCTTCCATTATACTTGTACCAAGCCTCATCGACGGTGTAGCGCTTTCCCTCCTCTGCTCCCTTGCGGAAGTAGAGCGGTTCGAGCTTCTGGGTGACGATGCTGGTCAGCGTGTCGCGCATCTTGAAGAACATATCCACACGCTTGCTGCTCACCGAGAGCAGGTCGGTGCGGTAGCCGTGAGTGCCCTTGTAGGTAGTGGCGTTGGTGGCAAGTGTAGCGACACCAGCCTTAACCCATACGAACTTCCAGTTGAAGTATAGCTCGTAGGTTATCTTTTCGCCGCTCTTGAATGCCTTGTTGGTCACGGCGCATGAGGTCTCCTGCGCAAAGGCGGGCGACACGAAGAGAGCTACGACAGCCAACAGCAAGCCAAGCAATGCCACGCTGCCGCTCCTCCATGCTCTATTTTCTCTTGTTTTTTTCACGTTCTGCATTTCTGTTCTTCTTTTTCTCTTCGTCAGGTTTCTGCTTCTTCATCTCGTCCGGCTTCTGCTTGTCGAGCGAAAGAGCCTTGATGTTCCAGTCCTGATTGAGTTCCCAGTTTGCCTTAGGTTCGACAATCTGGTTGTAATAGTAGACCTCCTCGGGCTGGCGCATCTCCTCCTCGGTGTAGCATCCGGTATCCCAGACGCCATTGCCGTTGCGGTCGTTGATGAGACGTGCACAATACTTGCCCGGGGCAAGGAAATAGAAGTCGGCTGACCCATCGCGCACCTTGATGCGGCGCACCACGTTGTCCTGCGGGCTGAGCAGCTCGACAAAAGCGAGTGAATCGGCCCCGGTGATGTTGAAGAAGATGTTGCAGTACTCCTCTTCGCTCTTCACCTTGAACGTGCCCTTAAGCGGACCGTTGTGCAGGCCGTAGAGTCCGACAAGCGCAGCAGAGTCGACCGTCATCTCGAACTCCTGTTCGAAGTCCCAGTCGGAGTATATCTTGTAGCGCCGTATGTCGGTAGTATCTTGTTCGAAGTTGAAGGAGACATCCTGCCAGAGGGTGTCGACCTTCATCCTGAGATGTATGGCTGAGGTGTCGATCAGCGCCGCCGGCTCGGGGAACTCCAGAGAGGCGTAGCCGTAGATGTCCATGCTGCCCGGTGCGTTGAGGTTCACCTTGAGCAGCTCTATCTTGTTCTCATCCTCATCCTCGGCATCCTTATCCTTCTTGCGTTTAGCCTTCTTGACCTCCTTAGGGTCGCTGCCATCGTCCTTCTTCTGCTTGATCTTCGCCACGATGTTGAGCGTGTCGGTGCGCGGCACGAGTCGGTCGAGGGTATCGGTATAGAGATAGCCCAGGCTCAGCTTCAGCGTATCCATCTTGTAGATGGTCGAATCGGCAATCCAGTAGGTGATGGAGTCGCGCGTCGGGTTCGACTGAACCACCAGGCGCTTCTCGTCGAAGTTCAGTCCCTTGAGCTTAGGAAGAGAATCGGCCTTCGCTGCGAAATAGAGCGAGAACTTCTTCAGCTCTGTGCGCTCGTTCTTCACGAGATACTGCGAAGCGGCATCAGCCTTGAAGGAGCGAAGTATGAGGTTGTCGGGCAGATAGTGGGTGTACTGTCTGGTGACAATGGTGTCGATGGTAAGCGAGTCGACCCACGTTGTATCCTGACGTGTAGCCAGTTCCCAGCGCGGAACGATGAGTGAGTCGTTGAAGGCCAGTGCCTCGCTCTTCTGTGAGTAGGCGTAGTTCTGGTCGGCATCGAGCAGACCGAAGATGCGGTATGAGCCGGGAGCAACACCCTTGATGCTGAATCGTCCGCGGCTGTCGGTACGTGCCACACGGTCGAGCGGCAGCTTCAGGAAGGCTGAGTCGGCGAGATTGGAGTGGAGGCCGACCATCATACCCTTCACCGGCTCCAGGTTCTCTGCCTCGAGCAGTGTGCCAGCCACCTCCATAGAGTCGATCACGTCGCCTGTGGAGAAGGTGTAGGTGAAGTTGCCGAGCGGATTGCCCTCGTTGTTGTCAACGATGGCGTCGCCGAAGTCCACGGTGTAGGTGCTGTTGGGCTTGAGAGTATCCTGCAGGGTGACCACAATCTTCTTGCCGACAGCCTTAATCTCGGGCTGCTGGATCTGAGGAGGAGAGATGACCACCTTCTCCGAAGCCTTCTCGAGCTTGATATACTCGTCGAACGTGAGGGAGAACTTACTCTTATTGACCTTCACCTCACCCGGTTTCGGTGTACTCTCGATGAAGCGTGGAGGGTCCTCGTCGATAGGTCCGCCATCGGGGCGTCCTATGCTGGCGCAGGAATATATGGAGAGTGCTACCAGCAGGGCGGGTAGCACTCTGTACCATCTGTCTCTATTTAATCTGTTATGTATCATGCTGCAAAAATAAGGTATATAACAGAATAAACAGTTATCTTTTGGCTAATTCTTCTTTTCTTTTCTTCCAAAACTGAGCTGCATAAGCAGAAATCCCACTACATAGATGACAATTGTACCTACTACAATGGTCAGATAGCTATGCAGATGTGAGCGGAGGAATGCCCACTCCGAGTCCTCGGGGATAAGGGGACTGAGACTCATCCAGGCGATGACAATCAGTCCGACGCATACGGCTGTCACTCCACACCACTTCTTGATGGGCTTCTTGAGCAGCGCCAGGAGGAAGAGGCCGAGCATACCGCCACTGCATATTGAGGCGAGTTTCCACCATGCGTCGAGCACTCCGTTGATCTTCATCATCAGGATGCCCATACACACTCCGAGAACACCTACGATGAAGGAGGTAAGATAGAGCGTGCGCATTCCCATGCGGTCGGAGAGCTTCTTCGGCGAAAGACGCTTCACGAAGTCGGTCAGCACCACTGTTGCCGCAGAGTTGATACTCGTTGCTACAGTAGACATTCCGGCTGCCAGAATTGCGGCGACAACGAAGCCCGTGATGCCCTGAGGCAGTCCGTGGACAATGAAATAGGGGAAGACCTGATCGGCAGGCGTGTCGGGCGGCAGCAGGTCGGGACGTGCCGTGTAGTAGGAGTAGAGCGCCGTTCCGATATATACGAAGATGAGCGACACGGGGATGTAGAGCAGTCCGCCGAACATGGTGGACTTGACGGCATCCTTGGTCGACTTGGTCGTCATATAGCGCTGCACGTAGTTCTGGTCGATGCCATAGTTCTGCATGTTGATGAAGAGACCATAGATGAAGACCACCCAGAAGGTTGGCTCACTGAGCGACGAGCCGAAACCGCCGAGGCTGAACTTATCATTGGCAGCAGCGATGTCGATGAGCTGCTGGGGTCCCTCGGGCATGGAGAAGGTCAGTATCAGCGCACAGGCTATGGCTCCCGCAATGAGGATGATGCCCTGAATGGCATCAGTCCATACCACAGCGGCTATACCGCCGAGCAGGGTGTAGATGAGCGTCATGACGCCCGTGCCGATAATGATTGTCTCGATGTCCCATCCGAACATACGGTTGAGCGGCAGGGCGAGAAGCAGCAATATGGATCCGCAGCGCGCCAACTGCGTGAGCAGATAGCACACCGAAGCATACCCGCGCGCCCAATAGCCGAAACGCACCTCCATGAAGTGGTAGGCAGAGACGCTGTTCATTCCACGATAGAGCGGGATGAACACCTTTGCCGCCAGCAGTGTAGCGATAGGGATGGAGAGACTGAACACAAATGGGTTCCAGTTTCCCGCATAGGCGTCGCCAGGCAGTCCCAGAAAGCTGATGCTGCTGACAAACGTGGCAAAGATAGACATGCCGACAACCCATGTCGGCAGAGAACCGTTGGCAGCGGTAAACGCGCTGCTGTCCTTTCCGCTCTTTATGTAGAACGAACATCCAAAGGCTGTCACGCCCAGGATGAATGCAAAGAATATTATGTAATCAAGTATTGTGATTTCCATGGTTAAGGTCTGTGTTTGGTCAAAACAATTAATCCTTTTTATGGTACCTTATAGCCTAGTGAACGAAGTGCCTCTGCCACCTTCTCACGCTCCTCGGTACGGAACTTACGATAGGGATATGCCATGTCGTCGCTACAGATGCCAAGCAGTGAGAGGGCACACTTCACGCCCTTCAGGTAGCTTGAGCCGTACTTTCCGACAGAGTATATCTTAGTACTAATCTCCATAATCTTCTGCTGCAACTCGCGCACGCGCTCTACGTCGTGACGCTTAGCTGCCTCGTACTGCTCAACATAGAGTTCAGGGAACATGTTTGCTCCACCGTTCACACCTCCGTCGGCACCAAGCAGAACGCACTCGCCTGTAAGCTCTTCGGGGCCTACGTAGAGGGCGAAGTCGGGCTGGTTGCGCAGCTGATAGATGAGTGTCTGGAAGTATGTCATGTTGGCTGAGCTATCCTTCAGACCCACGATGTTGGGGTGCTTGGCCAACTCGAGCACAGTCTTCACCTCAAGGAATACCTTGACGTGAGATGGCATGTTGTAGAGATAGAGCGGCAGACAGAGGCGGTCGGCAAGTGCTGTGTAGTACTCTATCAGCTCCTGCTGCGACGGTGCGAAGTAATATGGTGCTGCGGCAACGACGCCAACGGCTCCACACTCCTTAGCCTTCTCGGCCAACTTGACGCTCTCGCCTATTGAGGTATCGGTCACGCCGACAAGGATGGGCACACGTCCCTTAACCTGTCGCGACACGAGCTCAATGAAGTCGTAACGACACTTATACGAAAGGCTCTGCGCCTCGCCGGTGGTACCGAGCAGGAAGAGTGCGTGAACTCCTCCGCCAATCATGTGTTCCACCAGTCGGCAAGTGCCCTCTACATCAATTCTGTCCTCACCTATAAGTGGTGTCACCATAGGTGGGATGATTCCCTTAATCTTGTTTCCCATTGTTTTATCGTTTAAGTACTTTTAGTTTCAGATTCCTTATTTGTTCAGGCGCCACTCGAATCCATCCTTCGTATCCTTGATCTCAAAGCCGAGGGCTGTGAGTTCGTTGCGGATGAAGTCTGAAGTTGCCCAGTCCTTGTTGGCTTTCGCCTTGACGCGCTGCTCGAGCAACATGTCTACCACGCGGCCGTAAGCTGCCTCGCGACCGTCAGATGAGCCTACCTCCTGGGTAAGTCCGAGGATGTCGAAGCAGAAGAGGTTGAATGTCTCCTTAAGCTCTGCGAGGTCGTCGGCAGAGATATGGCTGTTGCCTGCAATGATGTTGTTGATTGTCTTTGCGGCATCGAAGAGATGGGCAATGACAATCGGAGTGTTGAGGTCGTCGTTCATCGCATCGTAGCACTTGCGGCGGAGCGACTTGACATCTACGTCCGACGTAGCCGAAGCCTTGATCTTGTCGAGAGCGGCAACTGCCTCCATCAATCTCTGAAGTCCCTTCTCGGAAGCCTGAAGAGCCTCGTTGCTGAAATCTACAGTGCTGCGGTAGTGAGCCTGAAGGATGAAGAAACGGATGGTCATAGGTGTGTAGGCCTGAGTGAGCAACTTGTGTGAGCCGTTGAAGAACTCGTCGAGCGTGATGAAGTTGCCGAGCGACTTACCCATCTTTGTTCCGTTGATGGTAATCATGTTGTTGTGCATCCAGTAGTGGACCATATCGTCGCCCTGAGAGGCTACCGACTGTGCAATCTCGCACTCGTGGTGCGGGAAGATGAGGTCCATGCCACCTCCATGGATGTCGAAGTGGTCACCCAGATACTTGCGGCCCATGGCAGTACACTCTGTGTGCCATCCGGGGAATCCGTCGCTCCATGGTGACGGCCAGCGCATGATGTGCTCGGGCTG
>CAZKNB010000008.1:0-18764 GCA_964554075.1 uncultured Bacteroides sp. | reverse complement strand
GAAGCATCCTTACGGGGATGCTCTGTTTGTTTGGTGCTTACCTCATCGTGGCGCAAAACCAGAAGCCAAAGACCACCGCTAAGGACGAAAAGAAGAAGACCAAGGTGGAACTGCTTCACGCCATGGAGGGAAGAGCCGACCAGCGTGTGCTGCCCGACGCTCAGACGCTCATCGGCGACGTACGCCTGCGCCACGACAGTATGTACATGTACTGCGACAGTGCGCTGGTCTTCGAGAAGACCAACTCTGTGGAGGCATATGGCAACGTGCGCATGGAGCAGGGCGACACTCTCTTCATCTATGGCGACTACCTCTACTACGACGGTGTGTCGCAGCTGGCGCAGCTGCGCGAGAACGTGAAGATGATCAACCGCAACACCACGCTCCTCACCGACAGCCTCAACTACGACCGCATCTACGACCTGGGATACTTCTTCGAGGGTGGTACGATGATGGACGAGGAGAACGTGCTGACCTCCGACTGGGGCGAATATAGCCCGACAACCAAGGACGCCGTCTTCAACCACGACGTGAAGCTTGTCAACCCGAAGTTCATCCTGACCTCGGACACACTGAAGTACAACACAGCCTCTAAGCTGGCAACCATTCTGGGTCCGTCGGAGATTGTGAACGACGAGAATCATATCTACTCCGAACGAGGCACCTACAACACCAACTCCGAGCAGGCTGAACTGCTCGACCGCTCCGTCCTGACCAACGAGGGACGACGCCTCACGGGCGACAGCCTCTTCTACGACCGTAAGAAGGGCTACGGCGAGGCGTTCGACAATGTCGTGATGAACGACACCGTCAACAAGAGCATGCTCACCGGCGACTACTGCTTCTACAACGAACTGACCGACAGTGCCTTCGCCACGAAGCGCGCCGTGGCCATCGACTATTCGCAGGGCGACAGCCTCTTCCTGCACGCTGACACGCTGATGATGGTGACCTACAACATGAACACCGACTCCGTGATCCGCGAGATGAGAGCCTTCCATAAGGTTCGCCTCTACCGCACCGACGTTCAGGGCGTCTGCGACTCGCTCGTCTACAACTCGAAGGACTCATGCGCCACGATGTATGTTGACCCCGTTCTCTGGAACGAAAATCAGCAGCTGCTCGGCGAAGAGATAAAGATATATATGAACGATAGCACCATCGACTGGGCACACATCATAAACCAGGCACTCGCCGTGGAGCAGAAGGACTCCCTGCGCTACAACCAGATCACCGGACGCGAGATGAAGGCATACTTCGAAGAGGGTGAGATGCGCCGCGTGGAGGTGATAGCCAACCTGCTGATGGTCTACTATCCCGAAGAGAGCGACGGAAGCCTCATCGGAATGGACTACGGAGAGGGCAGCCTGCTCCACATGTTCCTGCGCGAAGGCAAGATGAAGAAGGCGATAATGATAGGCAAGTCGAACGGCGTGCTCTATCCGCTCGACCAGATTCCCGCAGGCAAGGACAAGCTGACGACATTCGTCTGGCTCGACAATATGCGCCCGAAGGACAAGGAGGACATCTTCAACTGGGTGGGCAAGTCGTCCGGACAGGTGCTCCACAAGTCAACCCGCAAGAGCACTGGAAGCAAGAAACGAGACTTAATCAGATAAGAGAACAAAGGAGAAAAGATAAAGATGGGACTGCTGAACATGGGTGGAATGAGGAAGCCACGACGCTTCAACCACCAATATATATATGTTGATGAACGCAAGGAGAAGCTCGATAAGATGGAGCAGGACGCCAAGCGCGACCTTGGCATGCTGCCCGAGAAGGAGTTTTCACCCGAGGACATCAGAGGTAAGTTTGTCGAGGGTACCACTCACCTGAAACGTCGCAAGGAGAGCGGACGCAAACCTATGCACGCAGGTGTGATTATCATGATTATACTCCTGCTGTTCTACCTGTGGCACTATCTGCAGACAGGCAGCTGGTCGTTCTGATTACATTTAAACCAACACACACTTAAAGAGAGACTATGAGCGATATTATTCATCTTCTGCCCGACTCCGTGGCAAACCAGATTGCTGCGGGTGAGGTCATACAGCGACCCGCCTCCGTCATCAAGGAGCTGGTCGAGAATGCCATCGACGCCAACGCCAAGCATGTCCACGTGCTGGTGACCGACGCCGGCAAGACCTCCATTCAGGTGATCGACGACGGTAAGGGTATGTCGGAGACCGACGCGCGACTCTCCTTCGAGCGCCATGCGACATCGAAGATTAAGGCTGCTGCCGACCTCTTCGAGCTGCGCACCATGGGGTTCCGCGGCGAGGCACTCGCCTCGATAGCGGCAGTGGCACAGGTGACGCTTAAGACGCGACGTCCAGAGGACGAGGTGGGCACCAAGCTCATCATCTCCGGCTCGAAGATTGAGAGCCAGGAGGCAACGGGGTGTCCCGTGGGCAGCAACTTCACCGTCAGCAACCTCTTCTTCAACGTTCCAGCACGCCGTAAGTTTCTCAAGTCGAACACCACTGAGCTTAGCAACATCCTGACCGAGTTTGAGCGTATCGCCCTCGTCCATCCCGACGTGGCCTTCTCGCTCTACAGCAACGACTCCGAGCTCTTCAACCTGCCGGTGACCAACCAGCGCCAACGCATCATGGGCATCTTCGGCAAGAAGCTCAACCAGCAGTTGCTCTCCGTCGAGGTGGAGACCACCATGGTCAAGATTTCCGGCTTCGTTGGTAAACCGGAGACAGCACGCAAGAAGGGCTACAACCAGTACTTCTTCGTCAACGGACGCTACATGCGCCATCCATACTTCCACAAGGCGGTGATGGAGGCCTATGAGCACCTTATCCCTACAGGCGAACAGGTTTCGTACTTCATATATTTCGAGGTGGAGCCGTCGAGCATCGACGTGAACATTCACCCGACAAAGACAGAGATTAAGTTTGAGAACGAGCAGGCCATCTGGCAGATTACCGCCGCAGCCGTCAAGGAGGCACTCGGCAAGTTCAACGCCGTGCCGTCAATCGACTTCGACACTGCCGACATGCCCGATATCCCCGTCTTCGACACCATCACAGAGAGCGACGCCCCCGTCTCTTCGCCACCTAAAGTGAGCTACGACGAGGACTTCAATCCCTTCCGCAACGCATCGTACGCCAATGGCGGTGCCGGCGGAACCACTACGCTCACCTTCGGCAGCAAGGCCAACGGCGACAGCTACCGCACCTCCGGCGAGAGCTACAAGCGTCCCTCTGCCAACAACTGGGAGAAACTCTACCAAGGCATCTCGCACGCCAGCAAGATGAATGCCCCCGTCGAGGCAGACTATGAGCCGGAACGAGAGCCCGACATGGCGGAGCTGCCCCACAATGCCGAGCGTGAACCCGACTACGGCGTATCGCCATTCCAGGAGGAGCAGCCTATGTCGGAGCTCCCGACATCATATCCCCCGCAGCAGCAGGTAGTCTATCAGAACGAGCCGTCAGGCGTCAGCGACTTCGGCTCGCAGTATCAGCAGTTCAAGGGGCGCTACATACTCACCTCGGTGAAGTCGGGCCTGATGATAATCGACCAGCACCGTGCCCACGTACGTGTGCTCTACGACCGCTACATGATGCAGATAAAGCAGCATCAGGGCATGTCGCAGGGAGTGCTCTTCCCCGAGATACTCCAGCTTCCGCAGTCGGAGGTAGTCGTGCTCCATAGCATCAACGACGACCTCACAGCCATAGGCTTCGACATCAGCGACCTTGGTGGCGGCAGCTTTGCCATCAACGGAGTGCCGTCGGGCATCGAGGGGCTCGACCCAGTGGAGCTTGTGAAGAACATGATCCACACAGCCACCGAGAAGGCAATAGATGTCAAGGAGGAGGTGCAGAGCATACTCTCGCTCACCCTCGCCAAGGCCTCAGCCATCGTCTATGGTCAGGTGCTGACCGACGCCGAGATGGTGAACCTGGTGGACAGCCTCTTCGCCTGCCAGTCGCCAAGCTATACACCCGACGGCAAGACAATCCTCACCACAATCAAGGAGGAGGAGATCGAGAAGCGATTCAAATAAAAGAGACTCATTCATATTAATATAGCCGGTGGCGTGAACCTTTTCGCCATCGGCTATGTTGTTTATTGTGGCACTTCGCAAAGGTAACCGATGCGCAGTGTCGCGAAGGACAAACCATTATTTTTAATATGAATAGATGATATGAAAAAGCTTTTCGTTATGGCACTTCTTGCTGCCATGTTTACCAATCTGCACGCACAGAGCGTCAGCCTCACCGAGACCGAGGTCATCGTCGTCGAGGACAAATATCGTGTGCTGACCAACCGCTTCTTCGACAACTGGTTCGTCTCGGTCGGCGCAGGAGCCCAGATGCTATTCGGACACGACAACGACGAGGGGAAGTTCAGCAAGCGCATCAGCCCGGCGCTCAACGTGGCTCTGGGGAAGTGGTTCACACCGGGACTTGGACTCCGTCTGCAATACTCGGGCCTCAGCGTCATAGGTCACACCACCCACGAGGATGAGCCCTACATCACCTCGGGACCCGTCGACGGACTCTACAAGAAGAAGATCAACTACATGAATCTCCATGCCGACGCGATGTTCGACCTCAACGCCCTCTTCGGCGGCTACAACTCGCGCCGCGTCTACGAGATAATCCCATACGTGGGAGCGGGATTCACCCACTCCTACTCCAAGCCTCACGTACAGGCCATGACCTTCAACGGCGGAATACTCAACCGCTTCCGCATCTCGTCGGTGGTCGACATCAACCTGGAGCTTAGCGCCACTGCCCTCGAAGGGAAGTTCGACGGCAGCCAAAGCCACAAGCGCAACTACGACGTCATTCTTGGAGCCTCGGCGGGCATCACCTGCCGACTGGGAAAGGTACGCACCTTCAAGCGCCCATATCCACAGCTGATTTCGGCACTTGAACTAGAGGCTATGCAGCAGGCAGTCAACGAGCTGGCCATAGCTAACGCTGCCCTGCAGAGCCAGGTGCAACAGATGGAGGCAACGCCGACCGAGGTTGTCGAAGCCGACGTCGTCGTGGAGACATCCATAGCACCGCGCACCATCTTCTTCGAGATCAACTCAGCCACTCTCACGCCCCGCTCGGAGATGAACCTGAAGTACCTCGCCGAGACAATGGCGCAGGAGCCTGGCAACTACGTGGTCTATGGCTACGCCGACTCTGCCACCGGTTCAGCCAGCTTCAACAAGGAGCTTAGCCTGAAGCGTGCACAGGCTGTGGTCGACGCCCTCGTCAAGAGCTATGGCATCTCGTCCGACCGCCTCACCATCGACGCCGGCGGAGGAGTGGACAGCTTCGGTACCCCAACCTATCTCAACCGCGTCGTGCTCGTCAAGAGTGCTCAATAAGGAGACGTTTTCTCTACATATCTCCCCCGGCAACCCGGTCCCACCGCCCTCTTTCTCTCTGTTTTCATGAGGCGGCCGACCGGGCTGCTTTGTATTTGTCAAACAATATAACTAACTTTGCATCATCAATCTATAATATGTGAGGAGATAAATGAAACAGGATACCATTTGTGCCATTGCCACAGCCCAGGGAGGAGCCATCGGCGTAGTCCGCGTCTCGGGTCCCGACGCCATCGCTGCCACCGAGAAGATTTTCGTGCCCGCGGGAAAGACTCCGCTGAGCCAGCAAAGCGCCTACACTGTCAGCTTCGGACGCATCGTGAAGGGCGATGAGACTATCGACGAGGTACTCGTCAGCCTGTTTCGTGCACCCCACTCCTACACCGGCGAGGACTCCACCGAGATCTCCTGCCACGGCTCCAGCTACATCCTCCAGCAGGTGTTGCAGCTGCTCATCGCCAATGGCTGCCGCATGGCTGCCCCAGGCGAGTACACCCAGCGCGCCTTTCTCAACGGAAAGATGGACCTCAGCCAGGCAGAGGCTGTGGCAGACCTCATAGCGTCGACCTCGGCAGCAAGCCACCGAATGGCGATGAACCAGATGCGAGGCGGATTCAGCCGTGAGCTGAGCGCACTGCGCGACAAACTGCTCCACTTCACCTCGCTCATCGAGCTGGAGCTCGACTTCAGCGACCACGAGGAGCTGGAGTTTGCCGACCGCAGCGAACTCTATCGCCTGGCAGAGGAGATTGAGAGCGTGATTACGCGACTCGTCAACAGCTTCCGCATGGGTAATGCCATAAAGAATGGCATCCCCGTGGCCATTGTGGGCGAAACAAATGTTGGTAAGTCCACCCTTCTCAACGCCCTGCTCCACGAGGAGAAAGCCATAGTCAGCAACATCCACGGCACCACACGCGACAGCATCGAAGATACCTTTATCCTCGGTGGCATCACCTACCGCTTCATCGATACGGCAGGCATCCGCAACACTCACGACGAGATTGAGAACATCGGCATACAGCGCGCCTTCAGCAAGATGGACCAGGCGCAGATTGTGCTTTGGGTGGTCGACTCGACAAACCACCTCAGCGACTATGCCGAGATGAAGAGCCGCATCCTGCCCCACACAGCCGACAAGGAGCTTATCGTCATCTTCAACAAGTGTGACGCCATCAGCGATGCGGAGCGCCATCAGCTGGAGGAGGCATTCGCAGATGTCGATTCGAGAAAGATATTCATCTCTGCATCCAAGGGCGACAACCTCCCCGAGCTGGAGCAGGCTATCGTCGAGGCATCAAACCTCCCCGAGCAGGGCGAGGACGACGTCATAGTCAACAACCTCCGCCATGTCGAGGCACTCAACCACGCCCTGGAGTGCATCCGCCGCGTCAAGGAGGGCATGGACATCTCCCTTCCCGGCGACCTGATCAGTCAGGACCTGCGCGAGTGTATCTACGCCCTCGGCGAAATCGTTGCCGACGGCAGCATCAGCCCAGAAGAGACTCTGCAAAACATCTTCAAGCACTTCTGCATCGGTAAGTAGTCTTAGACAAAAGAGCGAGTAGCCTAAGACAAAAAAACTCCCGCAACGGGAGGCTACGAGTAGCACCGTCACGGGAGAGAATCAAAAAAACATCAGTAATGAAGTGTGTATTCTATGCACTCTTTATCTTTTTCTGTTGACGCTGGTTGAATGTGGTCAGTATCAGCGAGAGGGCGCCGTCGCCAGTCACGTTGCAGGCCGTTCCGAAGCTGTCCTGCAGAGCAAAGATGGTGATGAGCAGCGCTGTTCCGCTATCGTCGAAGCCAAGGACAGAGATCACGATACCCAGCGATGCCAGCACCGTTCCACCCGGTACGCCCGGAGCACCCACCGCAAAGACTCCCAGGAGGAGAATGAAGAGGATTATGGATGATACCGACGGCAACACGCCGTAAAGCATCTGCGAAACCACGCATACAAACAACACCTCGGTCAGCACCGAACCACAAAGATGGATATTGGCAAAGAGAGGTATCGAGAAGTCGGTCACCTCACGGTCCAGGATGTCGCTCTTGCGCGCACATCCTATGGCAACACCCAGCGTAGCAGCCGACGACATGGTGCCGAGAGCCGTGACGTAGGCGGGAGCATAGTGCTTCAGCACTCGCCAGCCATTCTTGCCCGAGTAGAGCGAAGCCAGTCCGTAGAGAAGAGCCAGCCAGATGTAGTGACCAATGATGACCATAAGCAACACGGGGAGGAAGATGCCAAGCTGCGCAATGGCTCCCTGATAGGAGAGAGCGCAGAAGTTTGATGCCACGAAGAAGGGCAACACAGGCACCAGAATCCGGTTGACCAGCTGGAGAACAATCTTCTGGAACTCGCCGAGCAACTGTGCCACCGTTTCAGCCCCACTCCAGATGGTGCCCAGTCCCACGAAGACCGCAATCAGCAGAGCCGACATGACGTTCAGCACGGGAGGAATCTCCAGATTGAAGAGCAGCTCGGGGAGCGGACGAGCCCCCTCGGTGGCAGGCTGTATGTTGAGCAGCGGCAGCAACTCGTAGCCAGCTCCCGCTGCGAAGAAGGCAGCACCGACCGACGAGCTGTAGGCCAGCAGGAAAGCCACGACAAGCAGTCGCGTCACGTTTCCCTTGAGCGAGGCAATTGAGGGCGCCACGAAACCCACGATGATCAGTGGAACAAGGAAGAAGATAATCTGACCACTAATCTGCTTAATCACCATGATGACCTTCATCACCTCTGCCGGAACGAAAAGGCCAAGAACGATTCCGACAACGACCGCTATCAGCAAGCGGACAACAGTGTTAGATAGTATGCGTTTCATTCAATATCATTATAAAAAGAGAAAGCCACCCCTTCCGACTGGGGGAGAGGTGGCTCCAACACAAATTTATGATCAATAACCTGGGTTCTGCGGAGTGATGCCGAGATCCTCACCCTTCAATCCTGTTGGGATTGGCTGGCGGTAGTGGCGTCCGCGAACGTTGTTGTACTTAGCAACCAAGTGCTTATGAATCTTTGCGAAGAATGAGTTCACTGTGCTTCCGTCGCGACCTGTAGCACCCTCTGTAGCGTAGCTGTCGTCGAAGTGCTCATAGTTCTTAACCTCCTGAACTGAAGCAATCAGGTTCTTCCAACGATATGTGTTGAGAAGTTTCTTCTGCTCATAAGTGAACTCGTAGTCCCACTCACGCTTGATCTGGTCGAATGTAGGAGCGCTCACAGTCTCAATGCCGGCACGCTGGCGAAGCAGGTTGAACGGAGCAGCAGCCTCAGTGTTGCGACCCAGCTGAACGAGAGCCTCTGCCTTGATGAGGAGCACCTCAGCATAGCGAACCTCGATACGGTCGATTGAGTTGTAGGTAATCTCCAGATTCTCTGCATCGGTGTATGACTGGTCAACACCCTTACCGTTGATCGGAGTGTAGATTGGTGAGTAGTATGTATATGTGAAGTTATCCTCAGGATTGGTCAGCTTAGTGAAGTAGGTCTTAGCCAGACGCTTATCGTCAGGATACTCCTTAGCCCAGCTGTCGTAAAGGTCGACATCGGCAACCTCTGTGTGGTTCTCAGTGAATGAGTGACCATTCTCGCCATTCTGGAATGGGAATGTCCAAGAGCAGTGAGTCTGGTGGTTACCCTGAGCGTCGCTTGCGTCGCCGTCATGCTTGATGGTGAAGAGGTGCTCGTTAGTGCCACGCTTGTTGCTCTCGTAGTCACGACCGAAGAGCTTTGAGAAGTCGGGGTCGAGTGCGAGTTTGCCACTGTTGATCACCTTGTTGGCATACTCCACGGCCTTCTCGAGGCGAGAGTCTGTCTTGCTGAATGCAGGGTCGGTCTGAGTCTCGGCGATAGCCTCTACCTCGGAAGCAGAGAGCGGATTGTCGCCCCATACGAGGTAAGCACGAGCCAGAAGAGCCTCGGCAGCCTGCTTTGACGGAGTAACAGGGTCGCCTGAGTAGTCCTCAAGGAGTGACTCGGCATCTGTCAGGTCGCTGACAATCTGGTTGAATACATTGTCGATGGACTGACGCTCTGTGGTGCTTCCACCCTCTTCGGTAAATACAGGCACCTCACCCCAAAGCTGAACGAGGTAGAGATAAGCCAGACCGCGGAGGAGTTTAGCCTTACCTACGGCAGCGTTGTAACCCTTCTGAGTAAGCTTTCCAGCCTTGAAGGCATCGTTAAGAAGAGTGATGTTCTCATTGTCGGTACTGATGCCGAGGAAGAGACGGTTGAACACCTTCACCTGATACCATGTATCAGAAGCCTGCTCGAAACGGCTGTTGAGCGGACCAGCCTCAGACTCCTCACCCTCGAATGAGATAAGGTTGTTTGAGTTAAGCTCTATGATGAAAGAGAAGGATGAGCTCAGCGGTTGCCACTGGCTGTACACTCCGTTCACTGTAGATATAGCTGTTTCGTCACTTATAACAGGATTGTCGATAATACTACTGCTATTGTTATCCTCGCTGCTGCTGCAAGACGCGAGGCCCACTGTGAGCGCTCCGGCAGCCAAAAATGTTTTCCAATAATTCTTTCTCATTCGTTATTCCTTTCCTTTTAGTTTAAACTTTAGTTTGCTGTTCTCAAAATCGTTTTAGTTGACGTTGCAAAGATTGCGCTTTTCGCGAAGTCCCACAATCCCACCTATATGCCATATTTAGTACCAATAGGATGGTATGATATTGTTATGCCGACAATAAGTAAAAAGGGAGTTGTAAAGCCGATCTTCACAACTCCCCGGTTCCCGTTGGACAAGTGTATGCCAACAGATTGAAATGTTAGAAAGAGAAATCAAATCCGAATACGAACGAGCGTGAAGCTGGATAGGCTCCCGTGTCGGTTCCTGAAGCGACTTCAGGATCGTAGCCGGAATAGTTTGTTACAGTAAAGAGATTTGAGCCCGTCGCAAAGACTCTGATACCAACGGGAAGGCTCTTCGGCAATGGAAGAGTGTAGCCAATAGTCAGGTTGCGCAGCTTCAGATATGATGCATCCTCCACGTAGCGACTATCTATATATGATGTCGGACGCGCGTTGCTTGCGTATGGCAGGCGGTTCGACGGATTGTCCTCTGTCCAACTGTTGAGCACGCTGCGCAGCAGGTTGTAGCTGTCGCTTGTCTGCTCCAGTCGGCGACCGAGTGCATTGAAGAGCTTGTTGCCCACGCTACCTGCAAATGCGAGGCTGGCGTCGAAGCGCTTCCACTGCAACTGGGTTGAGAGTCCGTAGGTAAGGCTTGGCTGGATGCTTCCAAGAATGGTGCGGTCGCTGCTGTCGATGCGTCCGTTGCCGTCGCGATCCACATACTTGATGTCGCCTGCCTTAGGCGTTGTTCCGTTGATGGTAGGCAGCTTGCTTACGTCCTCGCCGCTCTGCACGATGCCGGCGAACTCGAGACCGTAGAATGAGCCGAGAGCCTCGCCCTTGCGGAGGATGCGCTCATTGCTGCTTCCCATGATGATGTTGTCCGACGAACCCATATCGGTAATCTCGTTCTCGTTGTGAGCCACGTTGGCCGAAACGTTCCACTGGAGGTTCTTGCGCTTGATGATTGTGCCGTTGACAGTGAGCTCTACTCCCTTGTTGACCACGTTGCCCACGTTCTGGAGCTGTGTGCTCACACCGCTTGCGAAGCCCATAGGCACCTCGAGCAGCAGGTCGCTTGTCTTCTTGTAGTAGGCATCTGCCACGATGTTCAGGCGGTTGTCAAGCAATCCCCAGTCCACACCGACGTTGAATGATGTCGTTGTCTCCCACTTCAGATTGTCGTTGGCGGCATTTGTCTTTGAGTAGCTCGACGAACCGTCATACTGTCCTGCAGTATAGCTCAGCGAGTATTCGTAGTCGCCAATCTCCTGGTTACCTACGACACCGAACGATGTGCGCAGCTTGAGGTTGCTCAGCCAGCGAGATTCATGCACGAAGCTCTCCTTGTCGATGTTCCATGAGAGACCGAGTGAAGGGAAGTATCCCCAGCGGTGACTCTTGGCGAAGCGTGAAGAGTTGTCGGCACGCAGTGTTGCTGTTGCGTTGTAGCGGTCGAGCAATGTGTAGTTGACACGTGCGATGAATGAATTCAGCGTAGCCTCTGATGAGCCTGAAGTAGGCGGATAGATTGTCGAACCGTCGGCCAGGTTGTTGTATTTCAGTTCCTCGTTGGTGAAGTGGGTGACGAGCACAGAGTTATAGTGTGACTGGCTGTTCTGATAGGTGTAGCCCACCAGAGCGTCGAGGTAGTTGTTGTCGTTAAGCTCCTTTGCCCAGCTCAGCGTGTACTCCTCCTGCCAAACCTCGTTGGCCTTGTTTCCGATACCGCCCACGCCCTCGTTCGAGAGTCCGAGTGATGTATATGATGGCGAGAAGTAGTTCTGAGTGATCTGCTCCTTGTTGAGTCCCACGGTCACCTTAGCTGTGAAGTCGCCCAGGCGATACTGTGCCCAGACATTAGAGAGCAGGTAGTTGTTGATGCTCTCAGCCACGGAGTTCTTCAGGTCCGATACGGCATTGGCAGCCTTGTTTCCGATGGCAAAGTAGGCATACTCGTAGGGGTTGGAGTAGTTGAACGATCCATCCTGATTGTAGACGGGGACAACCTGCGGCGTAAGCAGTCCGTAGACGAAGCTGTTGGTGATGCCGGCAGAATAGGGAGAGGAGTTGTAGGTCACCTCCTCGGTTGTTGTCAATCCGTTCTGAGTGCTCTTGCCATAGGTAGAAGAGATTCCGAAGGTGAGGTTCTTGGCCAGCTCCCAGTCGGCATTCAGGTGGAAGTTATAGCGTTTGAAGTCTGAATTGATGATTACACCCTCCTGGTCGGTATAGTTGGCAGAGAATGCGTAGTGGCTCTTCTCTGTTCCTCCGCTGACTGACACCTCGTGGCTCTGACGGAAGGCGGTCTGGAGCACTGCGTCCTGCCAGTCGGTACCCTCGCCGAGAGTTGCAATCTCAGCGTCGGTGTATCCACCTTTATTATAATAGTACTTCTTCTGGAAGGCTGCCCACTCCGTTGCGTTCATCAGGTCGAGCTTCTTGCTGACCACGTCGAATCCTGCAGAGAGGCGGTAGTTGACGCGCGCCTTGCCCTCTTTACCCTTCTTGGTGGTGATGAGGATCACACCGTTGGCGCCGCGCGAACCATAGATAGCCGTTGCCGAGATATCCTTCAGCACCTCGATAGATTCGATGTCCGAGGGATTGATGGTGCTCAGAGGGTTAAGACTACTCTCAATGGCACCCAGACCAGTCTTTGAGGCACTGGCATCCTTATAGTATATGAATCCGTCGATGACGTAGAGCGGGTCGTTGCTGGCATTCACTGAGTTTCCTCCACGGATGCGCACGCTCGATGCAGCTCCCGGCTGACCCGATGTAGCCGTTACGTTAAGACCAGCCACCGCGCCACTCAGTGCAGCGTCGATTGTAGGATTGGCAGCCACGCTCAGCGACTCGGCATGAATCTTTGTCACCGAACCCGTGAGCTGTGTGCGCTTCTGCGTACCATAGCCGACAACGACAACCTCGTCGAGCGACTCCACATCCTCGGAGAGCTTCACTGTCAGAGCTGCCGAAAAATCCTTTGCAGCCACCTTTCTGGACTGATAGCCCAAATAGCTCACCTCAACATTAACAGGGAAATTGACCGATTCGATTCTGAAATCTCCATCCAGGTTGGTCACTGCGCCGCGTCCGTCGGGCAGGATGACGCTGGCACCCACGATAGGTTCGCCCGTCTGGGCGTCCACCACCCGGCCCTTCAGCACTCCGAAACCCGGCTTTACCGCCTCGGTGTCGAGCTGTGGTGCCGCCTTATATTGTGCGCTGACTGTAGGGGTCAGTCCCAGCGCAAAGCTTAATAGTAATATGCAATCTCTCTTTCTCATTTTAATATAACCTTTCTCTTTCTAATAACGTGATATGTTCTTTTTGACTTTGCAAAGATTGCCCTTTTGGCGAGAGTGTACAATCCCACCCTTATGCCATATTTGCATACCACGTTATTGTTAGATGGCGGTATGGTCGGAGAGGTGCTGTCAGAGCGTCTTACAGCTGTATTGATGCGTTAATGAAGAAGTTACGTCCCTTCTGCAGGATGTGATTCCAGTCGCTGTATGTGGTATAACTGCGGTCGAAGAGGTTCTCCACTCCTGCGCGCAGCGTCAGAGCCTTGCTTGCGAGATGTGTGTCCCAGTTGGCATGGATGTGGCAGACGCCATAGCCAGCCGTCGGTGTTTCGCCATACTTCTCGCTGTAGTTGCTGTGGCGCGCCGCAAAGGTAAAGCCGAGCTCAGCCGAAACAGCCTTATGGCTGAACTGCAGGGCGGGACGGCATGTCAGCGGGGCAATGAGAGGGAGCTTTGCCCCCGTACTCTCCTCGCCGTAGGCATACGAACCGTCGACGTGGAGCGTAAGCCATTCCAGTGTTTTCCAATCAAGGTTAGCCGAAAGATTGGCTATCTTAGCAGAGTTCAGATTGCGATAGATCTTCACTCCGGCAGCGCCGAGCGTCATTGCCGAAAGGCGTGTCTCGGGTGTGCCGATGATATAGTTCTTGAAGAGGAAGAGGTTACCCTCAACTCCCACGCTCAGGCGCTCACCCTTCCAGGCGGCGTTGGCGTTGACCTCGAAGGCGCGCTCATCCTTTAGATTAGGATTTCCTATATAGTCGTAGCGGTCGAAAGTGTTGTTGATGAAGTAGCCGTAGCTCTCCGTCACGACAGGTGTGCGGCTGCCGTAGCCCACTCCCGCGCCCAGCTTCAGACCATTATTATCATACGTATATCCGGCAGAGACGTGTCCCTGTCCCTGCGTCTTGTCTCGCTTCATCCCGGTGAAATATATCGTCAGGGCGTTGTATCCCTCATCGCTGCCTATGCGTCGGTACTGTCCGCTTGCCTTTGCAGAGAGGTGGAGAGTGTGATGGGCAGCCAGACTGATGTCGTCGCTAAGCGAGAGACCAGTGTTGAAGGTATTCACGTCGGGCCATGTCAGCATGTACATCGGCGCACCGCCGTCGGGCAACATCGTCATGTCGGCATACTGATTGTTATAGTAGAAATCGTAGTTCAACTGATACTCGTGGCGTCCACGCAAACCCTGCAGCAAGCTGTAGAGACCTGCCGTAGAGCTCTTGCCCGGCATATCCATATGGATAACGACGTCGGGACGATGAGTGTCGTCCATGTTGTGAGTGATATGGTTATAGTAGACCTTCGTCTCCCAGCGGCTGAACAATCCCTCCAGATGTTCGCGTCGGTAAGAGAGCGATGTGATTATTCCCTCTGCATTCTTCACATCCATCCTCAAGGCGGGATAACCCACATTGGTCGCGAGGTCGTAGATAGCTGTCGCCTCGATGATATTATTCTCCTTCGGCTGCCAGCCCACGTTGGCAAAGGCATTTATCTTGGTAAACTGCGAGTAGAGCACCTCCTCGCCGCCGCCCGACTTATAGTTGTCGGCATGTCGGCGAAAGAGTCCGAAGTTGGTGTAGAACTTATGGCTCGAGATGGCAGCGTCGGCTCCGTAGACCTGAAGCCAACCGTTGCTCTCCACTCCGCCCAGCAAGTTGCAGACGAAGGGGTCGCTGTCGAAGCCCACCTTACGCAGTTTCAGGTCGAGGCTACCGCCGATATTTCCCGAAGCCTGCGGGTTACCGTCGAGGCCGGAGTTCAGGCTGATGCGCTGCAGGTTTCCGCTCTCCACGTATGAGGTCACGGGATCCATGCGGTCGGTACATGCGCTGAAGATCTTCATTCCGTCGATTGTCGTTGACAGACGCTCGGTCTGCATGTTGTTGACGACAGGTTCCCAGGCATATCCGCCACGCTTTATCATATTCACCTTCTGCAGATGTTGCAAGTGTTCGTCGATAGAGGCGAGTCCGCCCTTACCCACCGCACTCTGCTTGTGAGCCGACGAGCTTATGACAATCTCGTCGAGCGCCAGCTCACGACTGATGGAATCGTTCTGCGAAAAAACAGGAAGACTCGCCAAGAGCCCTCCCGCACATAACATAAATATATCAAATGAAACACGACTCATAGAGAAACAGATTTTTCTGATACCTTCAAAAATAACCTCAAACAATATTAATAACTAACTTATAACTGTTTATGCAGTCTAACACATAATATATATCGTGTCAGATGTGAATGCTCCAATAGAGGTTGCTGTAACCGCTATCGTCATTAGTACCTCCAGCCACGATGTTACCATCCTCATCCTTAACGACGAGGTGGATGTTCCATCGTCCTGTCATCGTCAGGTTCAGTCGACCGGAATAGCTGTTTGTCGCAGTTTTATATGTCAGTGCTTTGTTGTCGGGCGATGTATGGTTACCCATATCCGGCATCGTCGGAGTCAGCTCGACAGTGAACTTCTTCTCCGCAAGCGGATAGGGAGTAGTGATTGTCGAGGGTTTCTGTGATATATATGCTGTAATATCGTTTTCTCCAGTCTTCAGGTCCGAAGCGTTGGCAAGGCTGAGGAAGTATGTCGTTCCGTCCACCGTAAATGATTTCATCACCACGTCGTCGCTATCGAGTGCATTCACCGTCAAGTCGCTTGTAGAGAACTCTCCCTCCAGCTCGTTGATACGGTATTTAAATGATAGTGCCCAAGTGTTCTGGTTAGCCTTATCGGTTGGCATGAGGAAAGCTACCCATGTGTGGAACACCGGAATCCAGCTTGTTACCTGCTTTATTTCGCCCACCGGAGTGCTATGACTCATGTTCATCTTGCCCATCGTCATCAGCGGAGTTATCTCAGAGAACTCCACATCCTTCACGTGGCGACCCGTCTTTGGCTTCTCTACCGTGAAATATATATCGTTATATCCCGCATGCAGCTCAGTTCCCTTGGTGTATATCTTCACCGTGAATCGATCCACGTCGAACGACTCCGAGAATGTGAGTTCGTGGAGGTCGCGCACGTAGAGCAGGGTTTGCTCCTCCTGGTCGAGAGAGCAGCACTCCTCGTCCTCCACATAGTTTATGTCCACTTCACTGCTGTCGTCGACGGCAGAGCTGCACGCCGAGAATGATATGCCAAACAGTATTGATGCTATGCCTAATCTTAAATATCTCTTCACCTTCATTGTCTTCCTATCCTTTCTTTGTTTAATTCAACCTTTTTTGATTATTCCGGAACGTCGTTCTGTCGTTCCGATTGCTGATTAATAATCTACGTTGCAAAGATAGGAGCTCCCCGATTCCCCCACAATTCCGCAAATGTGGCATATTGCATACCACGTTTACGGTACCAGTGTCATTCATCGACTGACTTGAATATACGAGTAGAAGTATGCACCACTTTTGATAACGTTAGCAAGAAGAAATCTTTGTCTTTTGCATCTGACTCACTAATCCTTTTTCTCAGACGAGTCCACTTATTATAATAGTTACCATTAGATATATCAGTAAACAGACATACTGCCCTCGGAGAGAATCCGGCAAGGACAAACGTCAGGAACACAATATCAGAATCCTTAAACTGAGGCATCTGTGCCTCAATACGAGTTATTATACCATCATAGCGCTTATCAATAACATTTTTCAGTTGCGCTATCGATTTCTGATCCTTCAGCGAATCAATTTCCGCTTCGAAGTCCTTCAATATCGTTTTCTCAAGTGATTTTGTTCCCTTCTGATTAAAGTAATCGCAGCTAAGTCTATCCAAAGTCTTAAAATGAGTGGAATAGAACTCATCCAATAAGTCCTGTTTATTAAACGTCCTCTCATCTGCCTCATCCATAATCTTATTCATACAAGAGAGGCGTTCATTAGACTCACTAAGTTTGTCTTTCAAATCATTTATATAATCTTCTCTGTTCTCCAACTCAGCATACAATGTCTGTACCTCAAACATTTTGTCCTCAATTTCACGTTTCCTACGCTTCATTCTCTGCCTATGATAGATATAAAAGCCAATGGAGACAAAGGTCAATATCAGCAGGAGTGTTATCAGTATATACACAGACCTTTTGCCCTGCATCTTTTTGTATTCAGCCTCCTTCTGATAGAAATCACGTTCCACATACGAGACATTATTCTTCAATGCTGCATTCATCTCTTTATCATGAATTGAATACATTAGTTCAAACTCCTTAAGTGAGAGTTCATCCTCTTTTTTTGCCCTAGCCAACTTATACATGACCATGTGATATTTCCCGTCATCATTCCAATTCGGATCCACACGTCGTTGTTCGTTCAAATAGTAGTCTACGCTATCCAATTCATCGAGGTCAGCAAACATCATTGCAATGCCGGCAATGTCCTGTATGTGTATCGCTCTTGCGCCCCAATAAGATTTCGACAATTGATATTTTTCATATGCCTCTTTACCCCTTCCTAGTTCTGTCAATGGAGCGATATATGTATCATTCACATACCCCAGCAGAACTGAATCATTTCCTTGGTATGCCTTAGAGATACTGTCCAATATTGCGATAGTTCCCTCTGCATCTCCATTTCTGTAAATGGATTTCGCCAGATCAATTATTGAGAATGCCGCATTTATTACATTCCCGTCGCGCCAATAATTCTCAGCTGCTATTCTTCGATGCTTGATAGACTCATCCACATCGTATGAACGATTATATATATCCGCCAATAGTTCGTGTTCTTTGGCCAGTATAATGTGGGTGCCCAATTTTTCCGCTATACCTAGAGCTGTCAGAGCCTCAAACATGGAACTATTATATTCACCTTTGTTCAAGAAGATCGTTGATTTATAATAATGCGACAAGAATGTATATTCCGAAATAGCCTTGCCGTCAAAATAGCTTGTAGCAACAGATATCAGCGAATCATTAGTATCAAACATATACAATTTGTTTCTGGCCTGCGTTTTCAATAATGCATACAGTGCATTCTGACCATCAGTCTTCAATTCCGACACCGAGATACTGTCCAATATACTTAGAGAGGAGGCTGGAGACGCAGTCATAAGACTCTCGGCCTGTTCCAGCAAACGGTCTACTTGTGTTCGTCTTGTGCAACCTGCCACTGTAAAAAGCAGCACAACGCATAGCAACATTGTAATATGTATTTTCATCACCGTATTTTTTCGTTAGGTTTGAGCGACAAATATATACATAAAAATAGAAAACGCTATTACTATCTTTAAGATTAATGCCATTACAAGGTACTTTGGACCTACATAAACACGTATTAGGCGTCAATCGTTCATTTATCACTTCATAAAACAACAGTTTCATGGTACCTGGGTAACTATCTGATTTACAACCCATCTCCCATCATACAAGAAAAGTGATAAAAACATCTTTTTTATCACTCATATTATACTGCTGACATTCAACAAGATAGCACATCACCTTCAGCAGCTTTGATAAATGCATTTTATGCCTAATTATTTGCTCTTCAGCTTCCAACAGCGTAGTTTTGC
>CAZKNB010000007.1:1167-18936 GCA_964554075.1 uncultured Bacteroides sp. | reverse complement strand
CCTCCTTGCTAATAGGTTTGATAATCTCTTCCATACGCTTTTGTATAGTATATATTATATTTCTTTTAAGGTAGTTTATAGACAATATCTTTCACATATTCAGCCCACTCAGCCGGACTCTTCGACTTGTCGAAGGTCTCCCAGGAGATTGGTTTGCCTATCGTAACAGTGAAGGTCTTATGCTTGTTCTTGAACATCTCGTCGACGAGATAGAGCATGGCAATATTGAACTTTATGCCAAGGAACTTGCAGACATTCGCCAGATTGTAGAAGAAGTCGGAGTTGCGTCCGCCGAAATGAACGGGTACCACACTGCGCTGATACTGAACGCTCTTGGCGACGAAGGTCTTCTTCCACTCAAGGTCGCGTATAACACCATTGGTACGACGCGAACAGAGTCCTGCGGGGAACATGATGAGCTGCTCGTCGGATGCGAAACCAGCCTCAACCATACGCGGGAAGTCCTTTGCCTGACGTCCCGTCTTATTGATCGGGATACAGAGCGGAGCCAGTCCGCTAAGGTTCATCAGCAGGTCGTTGACCAGATACTTGATGTGACCGTCGTAGTGTTTTCCGAGCACGTAGCCCAGCGCCACTCCGTCCTGTCCACCCAGCGGATGGTTTGAGACAAAGGTGTATGCGCCGTCCGAGGGTAAGTTCTCCTCGCCCTTCAGCACTATCTTGGCATCAAGGAATCCCATGCATGCCTCCAGGAAATCTACTCCATACTTACCCTTTCCGTCGCCCGAGAGAAACTCGTTGATCTCGTCCTGATGGATAATCCTCTTCAGGTAGGAAATCACGAACTTCGGGATATATTTGTAATACTTCGGAGCCTTTGAACGGAGTATACTTTCTATATCAATTGTAAAAAGTGCGTCGTCTGCCATTACAAGTTTAAGCGTTTTACTAGCGCAAAAATAACGGTTCTTTTCTATTTCGCACATTATTTTGCTAGAAAATGCAGATTAGGCGCATTTTTTTTGACAGTTCGAACCACCTGCAAACTATCAAGACAGCACCCGAAATCCTTCAAAAGTCTGTTTTTACCTCCCTTTAAAACGGTTTTCTGGTGCCCCGACGCGCAACATTCAGCTAACATTGCACCATCAAACCACAGCACGAGCAGTAAATAAGACCGATTAACCAACTACTAAAAAGCATACCACAGATGAAAAGTATCACATTCCGCAATGACCTTATCAAGGCACAGGAGGAGCTCCTGCGCTTTGCGTACAAGCTGACTGCCGACCACGAGGAGGCAAACGACCTGCTTCAGGAGACATCGCTGAAGGCTCTGGACAACGAAGAGAAGTTCACCCCCGACACCAACTTCCGCGGTTGGGTCTACACCATCATGCGCAACATCTTCATCAACAACTACCGGAAGGTGACGCGCGACCAGACCTTCATCGACCAGACCGACAACCTCTACCACCTGAGCCAACGGCAGGATTCGGGATTCGAGAGCACCGAGGGAGCCTACGACCTTAAGGAGATGCGACGCATAGTCAACGCACTGCCGAAGGAGTACCGCATTCCCTTCTCGATGCACATCGCCGGATTCAAATATCGCGAGATTGCCGAGCGTCTGAGCCTGCCACTCGGAACGGTGAAGAGCCGCATCTTCTTCACCCGCCAGAGACTGCAGACTGAGCTGAGAGATTTCAGATAGCCGAAAGAGCTTTGTTTCAGGCCTTTCTGAGGCGTCAGAAGGGCTTGGAGCGATGCTTTGTTAAACTTTTAACAATCGGTTGAAAACTTTACTCTTATCTTTTGTATCTAAGTGCTAAATATTCTACAATAAAATTCCTACTTTTGCCCTTACTATACATTATTAAAGAAGAAGAGATGAAAGAGGAGATGAAAGAAGAGCTTGTTTACCATGTTCCGGTGCTGCTGAAAGAGAGTGTTGATGCCATGGAGATACGTCCCGACGGGGTGTATGTCGACGTCACATTCGGTGGAGGCGGCCACTCACGCGAGATTCTCTCAAGGCTGAGCGCCAAGGGACGTCTGCTGAGCTTCGACCAGGACGAGGATGCCGAGCGCAACATCATCAACAATCCATCTTTCACCTTCGTACGAAGCAACTTCCGCTATCTCACCAACTTCCTGAGGTATCACAAGATTGATGAGGTGGACGCGATACTTGCCGACCTGGGTGTTTCGTCCCACCATTTCGACGACAGTGAGCGAGGATTCTCCTTCCGCTTCGACGGCGAACTGGACATGCGAATGAACAAGCGCTCGGGACAGACCGCTGCCGACATCCTCAACAACTACGACGAGGAGCGTCTGAGCGACATCTTCTACCTCTACGGTGAACTGAAGAACAGCCGCAAGCTGGCAAGCGTCATAGTGAAACGACGCGCCACTGCCCCCTTCCGACTGATCTCCGACTTCCTGGAGGCCATCAAGCCTCTCTTCGGACGCGAGAGGGAGAAGAAGGAGCTGGCAAAGGTGTTCCAGGCTCTGCGCATCGAGGTGAACCAGGAGATGGATGCTCTGCGCGAGATGCTCGAGGCTGCCGTCAAGGCTCTGAAGCCGGGCGGACGACTGGTGGTCATCACCTACCATTCGCTCGAGGACCGCATGGTGAAGAACATCATGAAGACGGGCAACGTGGAGGGAAAGCTGGTGCAGGACTTCTTCGGACGTATAGAGGCTCCGCTGAAGCCGGTGAACAATAAGGTTATCGTGCCGGACGAGGAGGAGATTGAGCGTAATCCGCGATCAAGAAGTGCTAAACTGAGAATTGCAGAGAAGCTCTGAGAGAGACAACTAATACCAAACGAGAACGATAGTTTCTGTGGAGATATAGACAATGGAAAATGTGAATACAAACAGCAAGAACGAAGGAAAAGAGAAAAAGGTGAAGCTGAGCAGCTCCATGAAAAGCATACTTGGAGGAGACATACTTGCCAACGACTTCTTCCGACGCCAGTCAAAGCTAATCATCCTGATTGTGATACTGGCAATCCTGTACATTCACAACAGATATGCCAGCCAGCAACAGCAGATCGAGATTGACCGTCTGCGCAAGGAGCTGACCGACATAAAGTACGACGCTCTGACTCGTAGCTCCGAACTGATGGAGAAAAGCCGTCAGTCGAAGATTGAGGAGTACATCTCCGACAAGGAGAGCGACCTCCAGACATCTACACATCCGCCATACGTCATCGACAAGTAGAGGCGGGAGACTACACGCAAGGTTAAAGGAAAGGAGAAAGAGACGACTGTTAATTTTTTAATGAGGGAGTAACAAAGTGGCAGTAAATAAGAAAAATATAATGGCGCGATACCTGTTTGTCACAGCGGCTATGCTGGCAGTGGGCGTCGCAATCATAGCTAAAGCAGCCTTCACCATGTTCGCCGAAAGGGAGTACTGGGAGGAGGTGGCAGACCGTTTCGTCAAGGAGAACGTCACCGTAAAGCCTAACCGCGGCAACATCTTGTCGGCCGACGGCAAGCTGATGGCCAGTTCCCTGCCTGAATATAAGATCTACATGGACTTTCAGGCTGGCGGCGAGACCAAGGATACCATGCTGACTCATCACCTGGATGAGATCTGCGAGGGTCTGCACAACATCTTTCCTGACAAGAGTGCAGCCGACTTCAAGGCTCACCTCAAAAAGGGCCAGAAGAAGAGAAGCCGTAACTACCTCATCTATCCAAAGAGAATCTCATACATCCAGTTCAAGGAGGCGAAGAAGCTCCCCGTCTTCAACCTCAACAAGTTTAAGGGTGGATTCCACGAGGTTGCCTTCAACCGACGCAAGAAGCCATTCGGCTCACTCGCCGCACGTACGCTCGGCGATATGTATGCCGACACTGCACAAGGCGCAAAGAATGGTATCGAGCTTGCTTTCGACACCCTGCTGCGTGGTCGCGACGGTGTGACCCACCGCCAGAAGGTGATGAACAAATACCTGAACATCATTGACATTCCGCCAATCGACGGATGCGACATAGTGACTACCATCGACGTTGACATGCAGGATATCTGCGAGAAGGCTCTCATCGACCGTATGAAGGATGAGGATGTCAACGGAAACGTGGGCGTCGTGGTGCTGATGGAGGTTAAGACAGGCGAGGTCAAGGCCATCGTCAACATGACCAAGGCAAGCGACGGCAACTACTACGAGATGCGCAACAACGCCATCAGCGACATGATGGAGCCGGGATCTACATTCAAGACTGCCTCTATCATGGTGGCTCTTGAGGATGGATACATAACACCCGACACGGAGGTCGACACCGGCAACGGTCAGAAGATGATGCACGGAAGCAACATGAAGGACCACAACTGGAGCCACGGCGGATATGGCGTCATCGACGTTACACACATCATGATGTACTCTTCGAACATCGGTGTATCAACAATCATCGACCAGAACTACGGCAACAATCCGAAGAAGTTTGTCGACGGACTGAAGCGAATGAGCCTCAACCAGCCTCTCCACCTGCAGATTGCCGGCGAGGGTAAGCCGAACATCAAGGGTCCGGGCGAAAGATACTTTGCCAAGACAACGTTGCCATGGATGAGTATCGGCTACGAGACTCAGATTCCGCCAATCAACACCCTGACATTCTACAACGCCATTGCCAACAACGGTGTCATGGTGCGTCCTAAGTTCGTCAAGATGGCGGTGAAGGATGGCGAGGTCATCAAGGAGTACGACACGGAGGTCATCAATCCTAAGATATGTTCCGACAACACGCTCACCATGATACGTGAGATGTTGCGAAGAGTGGTCTACGACGGACTTGGCCGCCACGCCGGCAGCAAGCAGTTCAGCGTGGCAGGAAAGACGGGTACGGCACAGGTGTCACAGGGTACAGCCGGCTACAAGAACGGACGACGCAACTACCTCGTCAGCTTCTGCGGCTTCTTCCCTGCCGAGAATCCTAAGTACTCGTGCATCGTGGCAATCCAGAAATCGGGCCTTCCGGCATCTGGTGGTTCGATGGCTGGTGCCGTGTTCGGCAAGATTGCCGAGCGCGTCTACGCCCGCGACCTTCGTCTGCCTCTCACAGCGGCGATAGATACCAACACGGTGGTTATCCCCGACGTGAAGGCTGGTCTGACAAGCGACACACGCACAGTGCTGAAGGAGCTGGGCGTCACCACACAGGTGGCCTACGGCTTCCGCGACGGCAAGGATAGCTGGTGCAGCACCCACCAATCCACTCAGGGAGTTACGCTGGAGAACCGCGACATGACTCAGAGCTTAGTGCCGAGCGTTGTGGGCATGGGTGCCCGCGATGCCGTCTACCTGCTCGAGAGCAGAGGCCTGAGAGTGGCACTCAGCGGCGTCGGCAAGGTGAAGAGACAGTCGATAGCCGAGGGAACAAAGGTGAAGAAGGGAGAAACAATCAGAATCTATCTCAACTGATAGACTCTACGAGATAAAAAGATATTGTAAGAGAAAGAAACAAAGAAATTAGAGATATGTTGCTATCTGAATTATTTAAGAACATAAAGCTGAAGGAGGTGTCCGGTTCGCTCGACAAGGAGGTGACCGGAATCAACATCGACTCAAGAGAGGTGAAGGAGGGCGACCTCTTCATCGCAGTGAAGGGAACTCAGACCGACGGTCATGCCTATATCGGCAATGCCGTGAAGAGTGGTGCAGCAGCAGTGCTGTGTGAGACAATGCCGGCAGAGAAGGCAGAGGGCGTCACCTACGTCGCAGCCGACGACACCGAAGGACTCACCGGCCGTGTGGCTACAACCTTCTACGGCAACCCCACATCGAAGCTGAAGCTGGTGGGCGTCACCGGTACCAACGGAAAGACAACGATTGCCACACTGCTCTACAACGTGTTCCGCTACTTTGGTTACAAGGTGGGCCTCGTCTCAACCGTTTGTAACTATATCGACGATGTTCCCGTGCCGACAGAGCATACAACCCCCGACCCCATCACGCTCAACAAACTGTTGGGACAGATGGCCGACGCAGGATGCGAGTACGCCTTTATGGAGGTCAGCTCTCACGCCATCGACCAGCGTCGCATCAGCGGCCTGAAGTTTGCGGGCGGCATCTTCACCAACCTCACACGCGACCACCTCGACTACCATAAGACAGTCGAGAACTACCTGAAGGCTAAGAAGAAGTTCTTCGACGATATGCCTGCCGGTGCATTCAGTCTGACCAACCTGGACGACAAGAATGGACTCGTCATGACTCAGAACACACGTTCACATGTCCACACCTACTCACTGCGCAGCCTTTGCGACTTCAAGGGCCGAGTGTTGGAGTCACACTTCGAGGGCATGCTGCTCGATATCAACAACCACGAGGTAGCCGTCCACTTCATTGGCCGTTTCAACGCCTCAAACCTTCTCGCCGTGTTCGGTGCAGCCGTATTGCTCGGCAAGTCTGAGGAGGAGGTGCTCGTGGCACTCAGCACTCTCCATCCCGTTGCAGGTCGATTCGACGCCATCCGTTCGCCGCAGGGCTATACAGCAATCGTCGACTACGCCCACACGCCCGATGCGATAGAGAACGTGCTCAACGCAATCCACGGAGTGCTCAACGGCAACGGTAAGGTGATTACCGTGGTCGGTGCAGGTGGTAACCGCGACAAGGGCAAGCGCCCCGTGATGGCACAGGAGGCCGTAAAGCAGAGCGACAGGGTCATCATCACCTCCGACAACCCACGCTTCGAGGAGCCGCAGGACATCATCAACGACATGCTTGCAGGTCTCAACGCAGAGCAGATGCGCAAGGTGATCAGCATCGTTGACCGCCGCGAGGCAATCCGCACTGCATGCATGATGGCCGAGAAGGGCGACGTAATTCTCGTTGCCGGCAAGGGCCACGAGAACTATCAGGACGTAAAGGGTGTGAAACACCATTTCGATGATAAAGAGGTGCTCAGAGAGATATTTGGATGATGTATATATATAATAATGTGTATTAAGATATGCTTTACTACCTTTTTCAATGGTTAGACCGACTCGACTTCCCGGGTGCCGGAATGTTTGGTTACACCTCGTTCAGAGCACTTATGGCTGTCATCCTCTCGCTGCTCATCTCAAGTATCTGGGGAGACAAGTTCATCAAGATGCTCAAGTCGCACCAGATCACGGAGACACAGCGCGATGTAAAGATTGACCCCTTCGGTGTGAACAAAGTGGGCGTCCCCAGCATGGGCGGTATAATCATTATAGTAGCGATACTCATCCCATGTCTGCTTCTCGGCAAGCTGGACAATGTCTATATGATTCTGATGCTTGTCACCACCGTATGGCTCGGTTCGCTGGGCTTTGCCGATGACTACATCAAGATCTTCAGACGCAACAAGGATGGCCTGCACGGCAAGTTCAAGATTATCGGTCAGGTGGGACTCGGTCTCATCGTAGGCCTTACGCTCTACTTCAGCCCGCAGGTAGTTATCCGCGAGAACGTAGAGGTGAATGTACCCGGAGCAGAGAAGGAGATTGTGCATAAGCGTGTCGACGTGAAGTCCACCCAGACCACAATCCCATTCTTCAAGAACAACAACCTCGACTACGCCGACTTCGTCGGTTTCCTCGGCGAACATGCGCAGACGGCTGGTTGGATTATCTTCGTGATAGTCACCATCTTCGTTGTGACAGCCGTATCAAACGGTGCCAACCTCAACGACGGAATGGACGGAATGGCGGCGGGCAACTCGGCAATCATAGGCGTGACACTGGGAATACTGGCCTACGTGTCGGGCCACATAGAGTTTGCACGCTACCTCAACATAATGTACATACCGGGAACAGAGGAGCTTGTAGTCTTCATCTGTGCCTTTATCGGTTCGCTCATCGGATTCTTGTGGTACAACGCCTATCCCGCCCAGGTCTTTATGGGCGACACAGGCAGTCTGACAATCGGCGGCATCATTGCCGTCTTTGCCATCATCATCCACAAGGAGCTGCTCATCCCAATCCTTTGTGGCATATTCTTCGTTGAAAGCCTCTCAGTAATCTTCCAGCGAACATACTACAAGATTGGAAAGAAGCGTGGTGTGAAGCAGCGCATACTTAAGCGCGCGCCAATCCACGACCACTTCCGCACCTCAATGAGTCAGATTGAGAGCGGTTGCAAGGTGATGTTCTCAAAGCCGGACAACCTCCTCCACGAGGCGAAAATCACTGTTCGCTTCTGGATTGTCACCATCGTGCTGGCAGCCATCACCATCATAACATTAAAGATTAGATAAAAACAAAACATAGGTTCAGGGTTTAAAAGATAAGATTATGAAAAGAATTGTAGTTTTAGGAGCAGGAGAGAGCGGCGCAGGAGCCGCCGTATTGGCAAAGGTGAAGGGATTCGACACCTTTGTATCCGACATGTCGTCTATCAAGGACCGCTACAAAGAGCTTCTCGACAAGCACGATATCAAGTGGGAAGAGGGTCACCACACAGAGGAACTCATCCTCAATGCCGACGAGGTCATCAAGAGCCCGGGCATCCCTAACGACGCCCCAATCATCGTGAAGCTGCAGAAGCAGGGCACACCAATCATCTCGGAGATTGAGTTCGCCGGACGATACACCAACGCCAAGATGATCTGCATCACCGGCTCTAACGGTAAGACCACCACTACAAGCCTTATCTATCACATATTCAAGAGCGCCGGTCTCAATGTAGGTCTGGCAGGCAACATCGGTAAGAGCCTTGCTCTCCAGGTGGCCGAGGAGAACCACGACTACTACGTCATCGAGCTTAGCTCATTCCAGCTCGACAACATGTATAAGTTCCGTGCCAACATTGCCATCCTGATGAACATCACTCCCGACCATCTCGACCGCTACGACCACTGCATGCAGAACTATATCGACGCCAAGCTGCGCATCACTCAGAATCAGACTCCCGACGATGCATTCATCTACTGGAACGATGACCCAATCATCAAGAAGGAGCTTGAGAAGTATGGTCTGAAGGCTCATCTCTACCCATTCTCCGCACTCAAGGAGGAGAGCTCGATAGCCTACGTTGAGGACCACGAGGTGAAGATCACCGAGCCGATAGCCTTCAACATGGAGCAGGAGGAGCTGGCACTTACGGGTCAGCACAACCTCTACAACTCACTCGCCGCAGGCATCTCTGCCAACGTTGCAGGCATCGACAAGGAGGAGATTCGCAAGGCGCTGTCCGACTTCGAGGGCGTTGAGCACCGACTGGAGAAGGTGGCACGCGTAGGCGGTGTCGACTTCATCAACGACTCAAAGGCAACCAACGTGAACTCATGCTGGTACGCCCTGCAGAGCATGACAACAAAGACTGTCCTCATCCTCGGAGGTAAGGACAAGGGTAACGACTATACAGAGATTGAGGAGCTGGTGAAGGAGAAGTGTTCGGCACTCGTCTACCTCGGTCTGCACAACGAGAAGCTCCACGACTTCTTCGACCGTTTCGGCCTGCCGGTGGCAGATGTCAACACGGGCATGAAGGATGCCGTCGACGCAGCCTACAAACTGGCAAAGAAGGGCGAGACAGTGTTGCTCAGCCCCTGCTGCGCATCGTTCGACCTCTTCAAGAGCTACGAGGACCGCGGCGACCAGTTCAAGAAATGTGTAAGAGAACTGTAACGTATATAATATATAATGTATAGGGCGGCACCGGCCGCACGGAATAACAAAACATTTAGAGAGACGTGGATCTATTAAAAAACATATTCAAGGGCGACAAGGTAATATGGATAATCTTCCTTGCACTATGCCTCATCTCTGTCATAGAGGTGTTCTCGGCAGCCAGCACGCTGACCTATAAATCGGGCGACCACTGGGCACCAATCACCCAGCATGCCGTTCTGCTTATGGTCGGTGCAGTGATTGTTGTCATCACTCACAACATTCCCTACAAATGGTTTCAGGTATTTCCAGTCCTGCTCTACCCTGCCTCCGTGCTGCTCCTTATGTTCGTCTTCGGCATGGGACTCATCTCCGGCGACCGAGTGAACGGAGCTTCGCGATGGATGTCCTTCATGGGTCTGCAGTTCCAGCCCTCCGAGCTGGCCAAGATGGCTGTGATAATCCTCACCTCGTCGCTCCTCTCGCGAGGGCAGAACGAGGATGGAGCCAGTCCGACAGCCTTTAAGAACATCATGCTGAGCACCGCCTTCGTCTGCGCCCTCATTGCACCGGAGAACCTCTCCACTGCGGGACTCCTCTTCGGTGTGGTCTGCCTGATGATGTTCATCGGCAGGATACAGATGCGCAAGATGGCAGCCATGTTCGGCATAATCATCCTTTTAGTAGGCTCCGGCATACTGGCACTGCGCCTCATTCCCGAGGACAGCACCGGAGTGCTCCACCGCGCCAAGACATGGGAGAACCGACTGACCAGCTTCACCAACAAGGAGAAGGTGCCGGCCGCTAAATTCGACATCGACAAGGATGCCCAGAAGGCACACGCACGAATAGCCGTAGCCACCAGCCACGTCGTCGGCAAGGGTCCAGGTAACTCCATACAGCGCGACTTCCTCAGCCAGGCATTCTCCGACTTCATCTTCGCAATAATCATCGAGGAGCTTGGATTGGTGGGAGGCGGACTTGTGGTAATCCTCTACATACTTCTCCTCATCCGAGCGGGTAAGATTGCGCAGAAGTGCGACCGCACCTTCCCCGCATTCCTGGTGATGGGTATAGCACTTATGCTGGTGTCGCAGGCACTGCTCAACATGATGGTGGCCGTAGGCCTCTTCCCCATCACCGGTCAGCCATTGCCGCTCATCAGTAAGGGAGGAACATCGACCTTCATCAACTGTGCATACATCGGAATGATTCTCAGCGTGAGCCGCTACACAGCCGTGCTCGACGAGAAGAGAGCAGCCGAACACCAGCAGAAACTGATTCCGGTGTTCCACACCGACGACGAGGAGACGCCGGACGAGGAGGCAGCGGGAACAGAGAGTGAGGCTCAGGCTGCTGAACAGCCAAGGGCAGAGATTCTGAACCGCGACGACATCTTCGACAATTAGAGAACAGAATAAGATAAAACGATATAGTCATGAAAGACAAGATTAGAGTGATAATAAGCGGAGGCGGCACGGGCGGACACATCTTCCCCGCCATCTCCATAGCAAACGCCATAAAGAGTAAACGTCCCGACGCAGAGATTCTCTTTGTCGGAGCTCAGGACAGAATGGAGATGCAGCGCGTCCCCGATGCAGGCTACAAGATTGTAGGCCTCCCCATTGCCGGCTTCGACAGAAAGCGCCTGTGGCGCAACGTAGCCGTACTCATCAAGATTGTGAAGAGTCAGCTCAAGGCACGCAAGGTGATCAAGGAGTTCAAGCCCGACGTTGCCGTGGGTGTAGGTGGCTACGCCAGCGGACCGACACTGAAGACAGCCGGAATGATGGGCATCCCTACCCTTATCCAGGAGCAGAACTCCTACGCCGGAGTCACCAACAAGTTGCTCGCCCAGAAGGCCGACAAGATCTGTGTGGCATACGACAAGATGGAGCGTTTCTTCCCAGCCGAGAAGATTATGATGACTGGCAACCCTGTTCGTCAGGAGCTGCTCCACGCCACCGTAAGTCGTGAGGAGGCCATCCGTACCTTCGGACTCGACCCTGCGAAGAAGACGATACTCGTGCTCGGCGGAAGCCTCGGTGCACGCACCATCAACGACACCTTCATGAAGGGAATCGAGCTCATCCGCAAGAACCCCGACATACAGTTCATTCTCCAGACCGGAAAGTACTACCACAACGAGGTAGTCGCAGCCGTGAAGAGCGCCGGAGCACCCGAGAACCTCTACGTGACAGACTTCATCAAGGGCATGAGCACCGCCTATCGCGCTGCCGACCTCGTCATCTCACGTGCCGGAGCAGGTTCAATCTCCGAGTTCTGCCTGCTCAGCAAGCCGGTGATCCTGGTACCCTCGCCCAACGTAGCTGAGGACCACCAGACAAAGAATGCACTGGCACTGGCCGACAAGGATGCAGCCATCTACATCAAGGATAGCGAAGCTGTCGAGAAGCTCATTCCAGCAGCCCTCGCAACGGTAGCCGACGACGCGAAGCTCGAGTCGCTCAGCAAAGAAATAGCAAAATTAGCACTTCCCTCATCGGCTGAGATCATTGCCGACGAGGTCATTAAATTGGCAGAGAAATGAATTTAGAGACAATAAAATCGGTATATTTCATCGGCGCCGGCGGCATAGGCATGAGCGCCCTGGTTCGTTACTTCCTGGCTAAAGGCAAATTCGTTGCCGGCTATGACCGCACACGCAGTCAGCTGACCGACCAACTTATCGCCGAGGGAGCGAAGATTCACTTTGACGAGGATGTAAAGGCAATCCCGCAGGAGTGCCTCGACAAGGAGACAACACTCGTTGTCCTCACCCCCGCCATTCCCGCCGACCACGCCGAACTCGTCTACCTGCGCGAGAATGGATTCACCATCCAGAAGCGTGCACAGGTGCTCGGCATCATCACCCGCGCCAGCAAGGCGCTCTGCGTGGCTGGTACCCACGGCAAGACCACGACATCAACAATGATTGCCCACCTGCTCCACAACTCCACCGTAGGATGTAACGCATTCCTCGGCGGCATCTCGAAGAACAGCGGCACCAACCTCCTGCTCTCAGCTACCAGTCCCTACACGGTGATTGAGGCCGACGAGTTCGACCGTTCGTTCCACTGGCTCTCACCCTACATGTCGGTCATCACCGCCACCGACCCCGACCATCTCGACATCTACGGGACGGCAGAGGCCTATCTCGAGAGCTTTGAGCACTACACCACTCTCATCCATCCCGACGGAGTGTTGCTCATCCGCAAGGGCATAGCCCTCAAGCCGAAGACTCAGCCGGGCGTGAAGGTCTACACCTATTCGCACAGCGAGGGCGACTTCCATGCCGAGAACGTACGTATCGGTGGTGGAGAGATTGTGTTCGACTTCGTCGGACCCGACATCCGCATCAGCGACATCAATCTCGGCGTACCCGTAAGCATCAACGTAGAGAATGGAGTGGCAGCCATCGCCATCGCCTACCTCAACGGAGTGACAGCCCAGGAGATCAAGGCAGGCATGGAGAGCTTCCGCGGTGTAGACCGCCGTTTCGACTTCAAGCTCAAGACAGCCGACATAGCCCTACTTACCGACTATGCCCACCATCCGTCGGAGATTGAGCAGAGCATGCGCTCCATCCGTGAGCTCTACGCCGGCAAGAAGCTGACAGTCCTCTTCCAGCCCCACCTCTACAGCCGCACCCACGACTTCTACCGCGACTTTGCGCGCAGTCTGTCGCTGGCCGACGAGGTGATACTCACCGAGATCTATCCCGCTCGCGAACAGCCGATGCCGGGAGTGACAAGTGCACTCATCTACGACAATCTTGCCGACAATGTAGAGAAAACCCTCTGCCGTAAGTCCGAGGTCGTAGAGCTCCTGAAGAGTCGTAAGATAGAGGTACTCGTCGTGCTCGGCGCAGGCGATGTCGACGCCCTCGTTCCCGCCATCCAGAAGGAGCTGGAGTCACGACTTAAATAACCCAGAAGTAACAAACCAAGAAGATTAACTATACCCGTTATGCTGAAACGAATATTCCTACTATTGGCGATGCTGGCATTGATAGCCTATATAGCCGTCGCCATGACCGTGCTCAACCACGACACGGGCGAGAAGGTGTGCCACGACATAAGCATGTCCTTCCGCGACACCATCTACGGAGGAGCAGTGACCAAGCAGGAGCTGACGGATTTGCTGAAGAAGAAGAGCATCTACCCCGTCGGCAAGCGCCTGTCGCAGATAAGCACCAAGCAGATGGAGGCTCAGCTGGACCAGCATCCGCTGATTGACCATGCCGAGTGCTACAAGACGCCCGCCGGAGGAATACATATCGAGGTGACCCAGCGCATCCCGCTGCTTCACGTCATGACAGCATCGGGCGAAAACTACTTCATCGACAACAGCGGAGAGGTGATGCCGGCGACGGCAAAATGCGTCGCTCGCAAAACAATTGTCACCGGAGTAGTAGAAAAATCGTTCGCAACAAGCGATTTATATAACTTTGGTGTATTTTTGCAGAACAATCCGTTCTGGAATGCTCAGATAGAACAGATTAACGTTCTTCCGAACAACTACGTGGAACTTGTGCCGCGAGTAGGCGAACACATCATCTACCTCGGCAAGCTCACCCACTATGAGGAGAAGCTCGAGAACCTGAAGCAATTCTATGTCAAGGGACTCAACAAGGTGGGCTGGAACAAGTACTCACGCATCAGTCTGGAGTTCAGCAATCAGATAATCTGCACTAAGGCAGAGCAGTAAGCGGAGAGAGAATTTACTAACGATTAAACAACGAAATGTGAGTGATTGAGACACGCGCAAACGGCAAACCGAGAATGGGTGGCAATCACTGAAAAGAATAAATGTTATTATGGAATTTATCGCAGCTATCGAGTTAGGGTCATCGAAGATAACAGGCGTTGCCGGTAAGAGAAACAGCGACGGCAGCATGCAAATCTTGGCCTATGCTCAGGAAGATTCAACATCTGTCATTCACAAGGGGGTTGTCTACAACCTCGACAAGACGGCTCAGTGTCTCACCTCCATCATCAACCGTCTGGAGTGTGAGATCAACAACGGCCACATCTCTAAAGTTTATGTCGGCATCAGCGGCAAGTCGGTACGCACCATCCAGAATGTCATCGTGCGCAACCTCGACGAGGTGACAACCATCTCGCAGGAGCTTGTCGACTCCATCCGCGACGAGAACATCGAGATTCCCGTGGTCGACATGGACATCCTTGAGGTCATTCCGCAGGAGTACAAGGTTGACAACTACAACCAGATTGACCCTGTCGGCGTGGCATGTAGTCACATCGAGGGTCACTTCCTCAACATCGTTGCACGCTCACTCATCAAGAAGAACCTCGAGAAGAGCTTCGAGCAGGCAAAGATAGAGATTGCCGACCTCGTCATCTCACCACTCGCCACAGCTCAATATGTGCTCAACGAGACAGAGCGTCGCTCGGGCTGCGCACTCATCGACCTCGGCGCCGAGACAACCACGGTATCTGTCTACAAGAACAACATACTGCGCTATCTGACAGTCATTCCGCTCGGTGGCAACGCCATCACCCACGACCTCACATCACTTCAGATTGAGGACGAGGAGGCAGAGAAGCTGAAGATAACCTACGGCAACGCCCTCTACGAGGAGGAGCCCAGCGAGACACCAGCCACCTGTCTGCTCGACGACGGCACACGCACCGTCGAGCTGGCACACCTGAACGACATCGTCGGTGCACGTCTCGAGGAGATCATCGCCAACGTATGGAACCAGATTCAGCAGTCCGGCTACGCCGACAAGCTACTCTCAGGACTTGTGCTCACCGGTGGAGCTTCAAACATGAAGAACATCGACGCCATCTTCCGCAAGCAGTGTAAGATAGAGAAGATACGCTTCGCCCGCACAGGCCGCCTCAATGTCTTCACCGACGGCGACATCATCCGTAAAGACTCCACACAGAACGGCATCCTCGGCATCCTCTTCGAGGGCAGAGACAACTGCTGGCAAGAGGCTGAACCGGAACCCGTGAAGCCGGTAGAGACAGTAAAGCCTGTACAGATTGTTCAGCCAGTCCAGGAGAGTCACGATGAGGAGGAGAAGAATCTCTTCGACGCCGACGAAGAGCTGAAGCGCCAGGAGGCAGCCCAGCGAGAGGAGAAACGCCGTCAGGAAGAGGAGGCAAAACGCATCGAAAGAGAGCGCAGAGACGAGGAGAAACGCCTCGAGAAGCAGCGTAAGGATGAAGAGAAGCGCCGTAAGGAGCTGGAGCGAAAGAAGAAGAAGGGGCCAAGCCTCTGGGACAAGATAGGCAACTTCTCAAAGGACATCTTCTCCGACGAGAACATGGATGAGTGAAAGAATAAATAGAATAAACGAATAGCACACTATATACGAATATGGACCAGACAGTAAATTTCGATCTGCCCACCGATACTCCCAAGATAATCAAGGTCATCGGAGTTGGTGGCGGTGGAGGTAACGCCGTGAACCACATGTACAAAGAGGGTATTCACGATGTCACATTTGTCCTTTGTAACACCGACAATCAGGCGCTTGCCAAGTCGCCCGTGCCGGTGAAGCTGCAACTTGGCCGCCACATCACCGAGGGTCTCGGTGCCGGTAGCCGTCCCGAGCGTGCCCGCGACGCTGCCGAGGAGAGCATCGACGACATCCGCAACCTGCTCAACGACGGCACAAAGATGGTATTTATCACCGCCGGAATGGGTGGTGGAACAGGAACAGGTGCAGCCCCTGTCATTGCACGTATCGCCAAGGAGATGGACATCCTGACTGTAGGAATCGTCACCATCCCATTCATCTTCGAGGGCGAGAAGAAGATTATCCAGGCACTCGACGGTGTCGACAACATCGCACAGTATGTCGATGCACTGCTCGTCATCAACAATGAGCGCCTCCGCGAGATATACTCCGACCTCACGCTGAAGAACGCCTTCGGCAAGGCCGACGACACTCTCTCCATCGCTGCCAAGAGCATCGCGGAGATTATCACCATCGAAGGAATCGTCAACCTCGACTTCGCCGACGTGAAGACCATCCTGAAGGATGGCGGTGTGGCAATCATGAGTTCAGGCTTCGGCGAGGGCGACAACCGTGTCACCACAGCCATCAACGATGCCCTCCACTCACCATTGCTCAACAACAACGACATCTTCAACGCCCGTAAGGTGATGCTCAACGTATCTTTCGATCCTAAGTCGGAGATGATGATGGAGGAGATGAACGAGGTACACGACTTCATGAGCAAGTTCCGCGAAGGCGTAGAGGTCATCTGGGGTGTAGCTCAGGACAGCACCCTCGACAGCAAGGTGAAGATCACAATCCTCGCCACAGGCTTCGGCGTCAAGGATATCCCCGGCATGGACACCGTGCTCGCACGCCGCACTCAGAAAGAGGATGAGGAGCTCTTGCAGATCGAGGAGAAGAGAGAGAAGGACAAACAGCGTATACGCGAAGCCTACGGAGCCAGTGCCGACGCCATCGGTGGCAAGAAGGTCAACCGCACACGTCACATCTATATCTTCTCGCCAGAGGACATCGACAACGACGACATCATCGCCATGGTCGAGGACACTCCGACCTACAGCCGTACGAAGGCCACACTCAAGGACATCCGCAACAAGGCTGTCGACGAGGAGGAGAGCTTCGCAACCGACGAGAATACCGACGATTCAGGAGTAATCTCATTCTAAGAACCAGAAAACTAAAAACATTTACCTAAAATGGAACTATTTGATAAGGTCAGCGAAGACATTAAAAACGCAATGAAGGCTAAAGATAAGGTAGCCCTCGAGACACTGAGAAACGTAAAGAAGGTCTTCATCGAGGCTAAGACCGCTCCGGGAGCCAACGACACACTCCCCGACGGCGAAGCAGTGAAGATCATCCAGAAGCTCGTTAAGCAGGGCAAGGATGCAGCCGAGATCTATATCGGTCAGGGCCGTCAGGACCTCGCCGACGGAGAGCTCGCTCAGGTAGCAGTAATGGAGAAATACCTCCCGAAGCAGATGACCCCCGAGGAGCTTGAGGCAGCACTGAAGCAGATTATCGCCGAAGTTGGAGCCGAGGGACCGAAGGACATGGGTAAGGTGATGGGCGTAGCATCCAAGAAGCTCGCCGGACTCGCAGAGGGTCGCGCCATCTCAGCCAAGGTAAAGGAGCTGCTGTAAGCGCAAGCGTAACAGCCGGAAAAAGAAACAGAGCCGTGCCGCACACCGCGTGTTGCACGGCTTTTTTCATT
>CAZKNB010000007.1:0-1067 GCA_964554075.1 uncultured Bacteroides sp. | reverse complement strand
AGCTCCTGCAGGATGTCGAGCGACTTCAGCTGGGGAAAGTCGGGCAGATGGAGGCGGTAGTAGTCCATCACGATGGCAAGACAACGCTGCCGCTGCTGTCTGTTCATGGCGAAGAGCCCCATCGTCTCATAGTTCAGTCGCATCAGCTGTCTGAACGCCCTTGTCTCCTCCGCATTGATATAGTAGTGGTGAGTCACCGGAGCCTTACCGACGAACACCGCGTTCTGCAAGTCGAAGAGGTCGCCGTCGCGATAATCATCCAGGTTCGGATAGAAGCCCAGGAAGCGCGACATCCTCATCAGGAACACAAGGTGGAAGTTCGCATACTTGCTCTCACACTCGTCCAGCCACTCCAGCGAGTTCACCAGATAGGAAAAGAGAGGAGCGTTCGCCTCCTCCTCGCGCAGCGCCCTGTAGAGAAACTCCGCAATAAAGAGAGCGATGGCAGACTTCACCGCATCATAGGGAATCGACTTGAAGGGCATAGCCGCCTTCGCCTCCTTGACGCGCGTCAGTCCCCTGCCCCCCGGACGAATGTCCGCCTCAATCTCCACCATAGCCAGAGGCTGGAAGAGCACCGACTTCACCGCCGCCTTTCGCGAGCGAGGCAGCGGCACCAGGAAGGCGCCCCGACCGTGCAGGTCGGTGTAGATATCGACAATCAGCGACGAGTCATTATACTTAAGGGAGTGAATCACAATCCCATTCATCTTCTGCAACATATCCAGACAAAACTAAGTTCACCGCAAAGCTAGCAAAAGCCCCTCAAAAAGCCATAGCAAAAACGACGGAACTTACAGTAAATGAATAATATATACATTTTAACGTTTTTCTGACTATTGTTGATTTTCAGCCCCTTAACTGCAAAACAAGTATAAAGCGTCCTTTGGTTGTCTCTTTTTTTTCAACAAACCCTTTGCAGATTTCAAAAAAGTCAATACCTTTGCATCCGCAATAAAGGGATAACCCTTCGTAAAACAGATGATTGACAGCAATGTCAGGACATCCGCAGAGATAGATGGCCCATTCGTCTATCGGCTAGGACGCAAGATTTTCATTCTTGAAAG
>CAZKNB010000006.1:1336-19882 GCA_964554075.1 uncultured Bacteroides sp. | reverse complement strand
GTAGTCGCCGTTTTTTCAAAAAGCTCTTGAGCTAACGCTCGAGAGCTTTTTTTTTGCTTATACTATTTTTTTCAGTACTTTTGCGCTGATAAAATCCATATTGAATATGACAGTAAAAGAATTTTTCTCCTTCAAGGAAAACAAATACTTCTGGAAGAATATCATTGGAATGGTTGTAGCCATCTTTGTGTTGATATTCATTGTCCTCAAGGGCCTCGACTTCTACACTCATCACGGCGATGCCGTTCAGGTGCCCGACATCAAGGGTATGTCGCTCAGCGAGGCGCAGCTGATGCTTAAGAACCATGGTCTGAAGGGCGTAGTGGTCGACTCAAACTACATCAAGACTATGCCAGCGGGCTGTGTGCTCGAGTTGCTCCCGGCTGCCGGAGAGTCTGTGAAGGAGGGAAGAACGATATATCTCACCGTCAACACCGGACTTGCTCCGCTCTATGTTGTCCCCGACGTTGCTGACAACAGCTCCGCACGTCAGGCCAGAGCGCGCTTGCAGGCGGCTGGATTCAAGCTTACGGAGGATGAGCATATCCCGGGTGAGAGAGATTGGGTCTACGGAGTGAAATATAATGGCCATGAGCTGCGCCACGGCGAGAAGGTGCCTGTAGGTGCAATGCTCACGCTGCTTGTCGGCAATGGTGGTTCACAGCCTGTCGAGAGCGATTCGCTCGACGTAGATGATAGCGACGAGCCTGTTTCTCACAGCTCCTCTTCGTCATCGTCGTCAACGACCGATGAGTCGTGGTTCTAACCTAACCCAATCCCTAAAAGAAATAAAACTAAAGAACAGTAATGACCGACCAGGACGATATATTTGATGATGACCTCGAGGTGACCGACGATGTAGAGGCGGTGACAGAGGAGGATGGAGCTCAGCTCTATGAGCACTTCCGTGTGGTGGTTGACAAGGGTCAGGCCATGGTGAGAGTTGACAAGTATCTCTTTGAGAGAATAGTCAACGCTTCGCGCAATCGCATACAGAAGGCAGCCGATGATGGCTTTGTCATGGCGAACGGAAAGCCGGTGAAGAGCAGCTACAAGGTTAAGCCGCTCGACGTAATCACCGTGATGATGGACCGTCCGCGCTATGAGAACGAAATCATCCCCGAAGATATTCCGCTCAATGTGGTGTATGAGGATCCCTACCTGATGGTGGTAAACAAGCCGGCAGGGCTGGTGGTACACCCGGGCCACGGAAACTATCACGGCACATTGGTCAATGCCATTGCGTGGCACCTCAAAGATAATCCCAACTACGATGCCAACGACCCGCATGTCGGTCTCGTCCATCGTATTGATAAAGATACCTCGGGACTGCTGGTGGTGGCAAAGACACCCGATGCGAAGACCAATCTCGGCCTGCAGTTCTTCAACAAGACCACGCGTCGCCGCTACCGTGCGCTCGTATGGGGAATCGTTGAAGAGGACGAAGGCACCATTGTCGGCAGCATAGCCCGCAATCCCAAGGACCGCATGCAGATGGCAGTGATGGAGGACCCCACGCAGGGCAAGCATGCCGTCACCCACTATCGAGTGCTCGAACGCTTGGGCTACGTGACACTTGTTGAGTGCATCCTGGAGACCGGACGTACACATCAGATACGCGTCCACATGAAGCACATTGGTCACACGCTCTTCAACGACGAGCGTTACGGCGGTCATGAGATATTGAAGGGAACACATTTCAGTAAGTATAAACAATTTGTAAACAACTGCTTCGACATCTGCCCGAGACAGGCTTTGCATGCCATGACTCTGGGCTTCAAACACCCGGTGACGGGAGAGGAGATGGACTTCACCTCCGAGCTTCCTGCCGATATGACTGCGCTTCTGGAGCGATGGAGAGGCTATATCAGTAATAGAGAATTATAACATGAAACGACGTATAGCTATTGTTGCCGGAGGAGATACCTCCGAGCATGACGTATCCCTGCGTAGTGCACAGGGCGTTTACTCTTTCATCGACAAAGAGAGATATGAACTGTTTGTTGTCGAGATGCGCGGTTCGAAGTGGGAGGTTTGTCTGCCCGACGGCACAAAGACTCCTATTGACAAGAACGACTTCAGCTTCACCATGAATGGCGAGAAGATGAAGTTCGACTTCGCCTATATCACGATCCACGGAACTCCGGGTGAGGATGGCCATCTTCAGGGCTACTTCGACATGCTCCGTTTGCCATACTCATGTTGCGGTGTGCTGGCTGCAGCCATCACCTACAACAAGTTTGCCTGCAACCAGTATCTGAGAGCCTTCGGAATGCGCGTGGCAGAGTCGCTGATGTTGCGTCGCGGTGAGGCGGTCAGCAACGAGGATGTCATCGAGAAGGTTGGACTCCCCTGCTTCGTAAAGCCGAGTCTCGGCGGTTCAAGTTTCGGAGTGACAAAGGTGAAGAGTGCAGATCAGATTCAGCCAGCCATCGCCAAGGCGTTCGACGAGGCTGAAGAGGTCGTCGTAGAGGCATTCATGCAGGGCACAGAGATCACCTGCGGATGCTACAAGACAAAGAGCAAGGAGACCGTATTCCCGATCACCGAGGTCGTAACCAAGAATGAGTTCTTCGACTACGACGCCAAGTACAACGGACAGGTTGAGGAGATTACTCCGGCACGTATCTCTGAGCGACTGACAGAGAGAGTTCAGAAGCTCACATCTGCCATTTACGACATCCTTGGTTGCCAGGGAATCGTACGTATCGACTATATCATCACAGAGGGTGAGAAGATCAACCTCCTTGAGGTAAACACCACTCCGGGAATGACTCCAACAAGCTTCATCCCGCAGCAGGTGAGAGCCGCAGGACTCGACATCAAGGATGTGATGACAGATATTATTGAGAACAAGTTCAACTAACGAAAAGAATACACTTAGCTATGGATACTAAGGAGTTTGATGAGATACGTCCCTATCTTGATGAGGAGCTTCCGGCAGTCTATGAAGAGCTGCTGTCCGACCCGGCATTCCGCCATGTAGCCGAGTCGGTGTTCCCCAATGTCCCTTATGAGGCGTTGGCCCATACGATGCGTCAGTGTCGCACAAAGCTCGATTTTCAGAAGGCCTTCTGCTACAAGATGCTTAACGACATCATGAAGAATCACACCGACGGCGTGACCATCTCAATTCCGGAGGACAACAATCCCGACAAGGCCTACACCTATATCTCCAACCACAGAGACATCGTGCTCGACTCGGGTTTCCTCTCTGTGTTGCTCATCGAGCATGGACGCGACACGGTGGAGATTGCCATCGGTGACAATCTGCTCATCTATCCCTGGATCAAGCGCCTTGTCCGTGTCAACAAGTCCTTCATCGTGAAGCGTGGCTTGCCGATGCGCCAGATGCTTGAGGCTTCTGCCTGCATGTCGCGCTACATGCACTATGCAATCACCGGGAAGAATCAGTCCATCTGGATTGCGCAGCGCGAGGGACGCGCCAAGGACTCCAACGACCGCACTCAGGACAGCGTCCTGAAGATGATGGCTATCGGTGGCGAGGGCGACATCATCGACCGCATCAAGGAGATGAACATCGCTCCTCTGGCTCTCTCCTACGAGTACGACCCCTGCGACTACCTGAAGGCGATGGAGTTTCAGCTGAAGCGCGACGTTGAGGGCTATAAGAAGACTATGCAGGACGACCTCGTGAACATGCAGACCGGAATCTTCGGATATAAGGGAAGAGTTCACTTCGCCGTTACACCGTCGATCAACGACGAGCTCGACCGCATGGACCGTACGATGCCTAAGCAGGAGCTTTTCGCTGCCATCTCGGCACTGATTGACCGCCGCATACACGCCAACTACCGCATCTATCCTGGCAACTACGTTGCGCTCGACATGCTTGAGGGCGAGGGACGATATGCGTCGAACTATAGCGCCGAGGAGCGCGCCACCTTCGAGAACTATCTTGACGGACAGCTCAAGAAGATTACTCTGGAGAATCCCGACACCGACTTCCTCAGAAGGGCGATGCTGGAGATGTATGCCAACCCGCTCAGAAACTATCTGGCGGTGAACAAGTAGAAAACGATTAATCTGACATAAATCTAAATGAAGACATTCAGTTTTAAAAAACTTACCTACGCATTGCTGCTCTCGGCATTGACGCTCGGAGCAACCTCCTGCAGCGATGATGACTATGTCTATCCATCGGTGAAGCTGGAGATGCTGACCGTCAATGCCGACAGCAACGGGGCGCTGACGTCGGTCATCACCGACAAGGGAGAGCGCCTTCTCGTAGCCGAGGACCTCACATCGGCTAAGCTCGATGCGGGTGCGTCGAAGAGAGTGATATCCAACTATGAGACCCTTGAGGACAACACCGTCCGCATCTACAGTCTCACCTCCGTGGTCAACCCGACTCCGCTTCCTCCGACCGACAAGACCTTCAAGGATGGAGTGAAGAGCGACCCGCTGACCCTCTCCAGCGTATGGCTCGGATACGAGTACATCAACATGATGCTGACACTAAAGCTGGACGCCACCTCGAAACACTACTTCCACTTCGTTGAGGAGAGTGTGGGCGAGACCGTCGACGGAGTGAAGAGCGTTGACATACTCCTCTACCACGACAGCAGCAACGGAGAGAGCTACTACAGCAAGCGAACCTATGCTTCGCTGCCGGTGAAGCAGTACTTCGAAGAGGGGTGCGACACGCTGAGAGTGAACATCTACTACCACGATGCCGACAATCAGCTCGAGGAGCGCACAGTGGACTACATTGTAAATGAATGAATAGCGTGGAGCCGCTGACCGTGGGCTCCATTGAGAGATGACAGAAGAGATAAAGGAACAGCTGAAGGAGTGGGCGCAGAGATACCATTGCGCCGACTTCATCCCCAACGATCCGGTGAGCTTCCCCCACCGATTCAGCGATAAGAGAGATATAGAGATTAGTGGATTGCTGACTGCCATCATGAGCTTCGGCAATCGCAAACAGATTCTGAAGAAGGCCGACGAGCTCCACTCCGTGATGGGAGCTTCGCCCTATGCCTATGTGATGTCGGAGCGCTGGCGCGAGGATTTCCGCAGCGACGACCGCAGCAGCTTCTACCGCATGCTGTCGCACGCCGACTTCAACGACTACTTCACGCGTCTGCACGATGCCTACTCGCATTTCGATACACTCGAGGATGCACTCGCCGCCCGTCGCGGAACGCCGATGGAGCGACTCTGCGACCTGCTTGGCGTGACTCCTAAGAGTCCGCAGAAGAAGTTGAACATGTATCTGCGATGGATGGTGAGGAAGAATTCTGAGGTGGACTTCGGCATCTGGAATATGGATCAGCGTGAGTTGATCATCCCGCTGGACACTCACGTCTGTCGTGTGGCCCATTCGCTTGGGCTGACCGACTCAGCCACCTTCTCGCTTACCAATGCCAAGCGCATCACCCGTGCGCTTGCAGAGATATTCCCCGATGATCCGTGCCTTGGCGATTTCGCCCTGTTTGGTGCCGGTGTAAACGGCGAAGCATAAAAATAGAAAGCCCCGCTTCCGCGGGGCTTTCTATTTTTATTTCTCCAGTCCTTCGAGCAATCTCTTCAGCACCACTGTTGCTGAGATCTCGCGGTTGGCAGCCTCGGGGATAACCAGTGACTGCGGACTCTCGATCACCTCGTCGGTCACAATCATGTTGCGGCGAACAGGCAGACAGTGCATGAAGTATGCGTTGTTGGTCACAGCCATCTGACGGTCGCTGACAGTCCAGCTGCGGTCCATATTGATCACCTTACCATAGTTGTCGCCGGTGTATGCCGACCAGTTCTTGGCGTAGACGAAGTCAGCGCCCTCGAAAGCCTTCATCTGGTCATACTCTACGCGTGCGTTGCCCACGAACTTGCTGTCCAGCTCATAGCCCTCAGGGTGAGTGATCACGAAGTCATAGTCGGCAGCGTTCATCCACTCTGCGAAAGAGTTAGGCACAGCCTGCGGGAGAGCCTTTGGATGAGGAGCCCAGGTCATCACCACCTTCGGACGAGCCGTCTTCTTATGCTCCTCGATAGTGATGAGGTCAGCGAAGCTCTGCAGCGGGTGGCGTGTTGCAGCCTCCATAGAGAACACGGGGCGACCCGAATATTTGATAAACTGGTTGAGGATAGTCTCCTCGTAGTCGAACTTGCGGCTCTGGAACTGAGCGAAAGAGCGAACGCCGATGATGTCGCAGTAGCAGCCCATCACGGGGATAGCCTCGAGCAGGTGCTCAGGTTTATCTCCATCCATAATCACACCGCGCTCCGTCTCCAGCTTCCATGCGCCCTGGTTGATGTCGAGAACCATCACGTTCATGCCCAGGTTCATTGCAGCCTTCTGAGTGCTCAGACGTGTACGCAGGCTTGAGTTGAAGAAGATCATCATCAAAGTCTTGTTACGTCCAAGTTCAACAAATTTAAAACGATCCTTTTTGATTTCAAGTCCCTCAGCGACAGCCTTCTTCAGGTCGCCGATGTCCTGTACACATGTAAACTGTTTCATAATCTATATGTTTTAAGTCATTTACTAGTCTTGTTCCTTTTCTCTTATACAACTCTCGTAAGCCCTGCTTACTCTCTTGTCTGACCGTCGCCGTTGATAAACCATTTATAGGTTGTAATCTCCTCCAGTCCCATCGGACCTCTGGCGTGGAGCTTCTGTGTGCTGATGCCAATCTCTGCGCCCAGTCCGAACTGTCCGCCGTCGGTAAAGGCAGTCGAAACGTTGTTGTAGATGCAGGCAGCGTCGACAGTAGTGCGGAAGAGGTCGGCATACTTCTTATTCTCGGTGACGATACATTCGCTGTGGTGAGAGCCATACTTCGCGATGTGGTCAACAGCCTCGAAGAAGTCGTCGACAGTCTTTATTGCCATTGCGTAGTCCAGGAACTCCGTTCCGAAGCTCTCCTCCGTGGCGTGTAGCAGCAGCTCGGCAGGGTAGTGGCCCTCGAGAGCCTCGTAGGCACGCTCGTCGGCGTAGATTCTCACGCTCTTCTCAGCCAGTCTCTCGCAGAGCTCAGGCAGTTCAGCCAGTCGTCCGCTGTGCATGATAAGGCAGTCGAGGGCGTTGCAGACACTGACGCGGCGAGTCTTCGCGTTGAAGATGACGTCGGCACCGGTGCGAGTGTAGCCATAGAAGTCGAAGTAGGTGTGGCAGATGCCGGCACCAGTCTCGATGATAGGCACGCGCGAGTTCTCGCGGACATAGTTGATAAGTCCTCTTCCACCTCTCGGGATGATGAGGTCGACATATTCTCTCGCCTTCATCATCTCCTCGGCAGCCTCGTGTCCCGCAGGCAGCAGTGCCACCACGTTCTCGTCGATCTTCGCATTCCTCAGCGCCTTGTGGATAACATTGATGATAGCCTCGTTCGAGAAGCTTGCATCGCTGCCGCCCTTCAGCAGGCAGGCGTTGTGGCTCTTGAAACAGAGAGTGAAGACATCGATAGCCACGTTCGGGCGCGCCTCGAAGATAGCGCCGATTACGCCGAAGGGGACACTCACCTTAGCAATCTTCATGCCATTGGCGTGAGTGTGCTGATGCAGGATTCTTCCCACGGGCGACGGCATGTCGGCAATCTCCCTGATGCTCTTCACAATATCGTCGATGCGCTCTCTGGTCAGGCGTACGCGGTCCTTCTTTGGGTTTGCGTCGTCGAGGAGAGCCAGATCCTTTTCGTTCTCCTGCAATATATATTTAGTCGATTGCTCGATGGTGGCTGCCAGAGTCAGGAGAGCCTTCGCAATCTTTTTGTCGTCCAGTGTCGCAAGCAGGGTCGAAGCCTGTCGCACATGGAAAAAAGTAGTATTCAGGTCCATATATTTATTCTATATATAAATAGTCGTAGTGTACCACGGCCTTCTCGCCGTGCTTTCCAATATTCTCTCTCACCCTCTGCGAGTCGTAGTCGGTGCGTCCCACTCCGATCACCTCGCCCTTGTCGCTGACGATGCGGATGATGTCGTCCTTCTCGAACTCCCCGTCTACAGCCGTCACGCCCACGGGCAGGATGCTCACTGCGCGGTCGGAGAGCAGCATCTCCGTAGCTCGTTGGTCGATATGGATGGCGCCCTTGGCATATCCTTCGCTATGGGCAATCCACTTCTTCACGCTCGATACGGCAGTGTCGGCAGGCACGAAGCGCGTGCATGGAGTTGTCTGCGGCGAGTGGATCAGTTGGAGCAGGATGTCGGTGCGTTTACCGTTGGCGATGACCACCTCGATGCCCTCTTCAGCCACCTTGCCGGCAATACCAGCCTTGGTGCGCATGCCGCCTCGTCCGAATCCCGATTTCGCTGTGCTGATATATTGCGAGATGTCCTCGCCCGGCTTGACGCAGGCAATCACCTTTGCGTCGGGCTCCGAGGGAGCCGAGTCGTAGATGCCGTCGATGTTGCTGAGGATTATCAGCATGTCGACATCCATCATCGTAGCCACCAGTCCCGACAGCTCGTCGTTGTCGGTAAACATCAGTTCGCTCACAGCTATGGTGTCGTTCTCGTTCACGATGGGGATCACTCCGTTGTCCAGCATCACTGCCATGCAGCTCTTCTGGTTCAGGTAGCTTCGTCGGGTGGAGAGGCTCTCCTTAGTCGTCAGCACCTGTCCCACGGTGATGCCATGGTCGCGAAAGAGTTCGTAATATCTGTTTATCAGTTTTGCCTGTCCCACGGCAGAGAAGAGCTGACGCTGTTCTACGCTGTCCAGTCGTCGGTCCACCCTCATCTCGCTGCGTCCCGATGCCACAGCTCCCGAGGAGATCAGTATCACCTCGATGCCCTCCTTGCGGAGTTCTGCCATCTGGTCCACGAGATGCGACATTCGTGTGACGTCCGGCGTTCCGTCGGCTCTGGTCAACACGTTGCTGCCCACCTTGACGGCAATACGTTTCAATGCTTGTTTCATAGTTTTTCGCTATTAAGTTTTTTATGGGATTGTGGTGACCGTCGTGTCGCCTTACCCCAGTGTTATGTGTTTCGCTTCGATTTGTTCCGACAGGAAGATAGAAGCCGACTCGCGGAACTTCTCCTCCGCCTCGGTGGTGAAGTAGTTGCAGCTACCGCCTCGAGTGCATCGTCGCTCCATCTCGGGGTGTCGTCTCAGGTAGTCCTCCAGGCTCTCCGCCACTATGTCGCCCTGCGGAAGCAGCTTCACGTTCTCAGGCGTGAACTGACGAATCTTTGGCAGCAGCAGCGGGTAGTGGGTACATCCCAGGATGATGGTATCGATGAGCGGGTCGGCGGTGAGCAGGTTATTGATGTTCTTCTTGACGAAGTAGTCGGCTCCCTCGCCGTTAGCCTCGTTGTTCTCCACTATTGGCACCCACAGCGGGCAAGCCTCGGCAGCCACCGTAACCTCCGGGAATAGCTTCTTCACCTCCATGCGGTAGGACTCCGACTTCACCGTTCCCGGTGTTGCCAGCACCCCCACGTGTCCCGTCTTCGTCATCTTGCCGACAATCTCCGCCGTAGGGCGAATCACGCCGAGCACACGTCGGTTGGGGTCAATCTTCGGCAGGTCGTTCATCTGTATTGAGCGCAGCGCCTTGGCCGAAGCCGTGTTGCAGCCGATGATGATGAGTTGGCACCCCATCTCGAAGAGACGTTTCACAGCCTGGAGAGTGAATTCGTAGACAATGTCGAACGAGCGCGTGCCGTAGGGCGTACGTGCGTTGTCGCCGAGATAGACATAGTCGTACATCGGCAGTTTACTTCTGATCTTGCTCAGTATGGTCAGTCCGCCATATCCGGAGTCGAACACTCCGATCGGTCCTGCCACGTCGGTCAACATATCGCTGTTCATTGTCATTTATTTACTAATCCGTTTCTTATATTCTTTAGCAAAGATAGGGTAAACTATGTAATTATTTCCACTTCGGGGCATAAAAAAAGAGGAGAACAGTCTGTTTTAGACCATTCTCCTCAGATTGTATATAGAAATTTATTACAGTTCAGTAGGTTTTGTGCTACTCTCTCTCTTACTTGATGCCGAGCTGAGCCTTAACCTTAGCAGTAAGGTCTGTGCTCTGTGAGCCAACGTAAGGGATAGAAGTACGAGCGAGGTCGAAGATATAGACAACACCCTCAGCGTCGCCGACAGTCTGGATAGCTGTATTCAACTTCTGATAGATAGGAGTCATAGAGTCCTCCTGAGCCTTCTGCATGCCCTGCTGAGCCTCCTGCTGGAACTGCTCCTGGCGCTGAGCCATGTCCTGAAGCTCCTTCTGACGTCTCTCGGCGATGTTCTGTGGGAGAGGCTCAGAGGCGCTCATAGCCTGCTGGAACTCCTGATACTTCTTGTTGAACTCCTCCTGAGTGCGCTGAAGCTCGTCAGTGTACTTCTTCTCCAGAGCCTGGAGGTCAGACACAGCCTTTGTGTATTCAGGCATAGAAGGGATGATATCTGCCGAGTTGATGTGAGCAAATTTCAAGCTTTGTGCGAATACTCCCATTGGAACAACCAAGAGGATGATAAGTGCGATTCTCTTAAGCATAATTTCTTTTCTTATTAAGTGATTACTATTTTTTGCTGTTAATTACATTACAGAGTGCAAATGTATGAATTTAATTTGAATATCCTAATTTAGTTAGCACTTCATTACTGATATCTATTCTTGGCGAAGCAAATATTATGCTTGTGGCCGATGCACGGTCGATGACGAGCGAGTATCCTTTAGCCTCTGAAATCTCCTTCACGGCGGCATAGATGTCGTCCTGGATAGGTTGCATGAGGCTCTCTCTCAGTTTCACCATCTCGCCCTCTGGACCGAAGTATTTGCGGCGCAGCTCCTGAGCCTCTTTCTCGCGTGCCACGATGGCCTCCTCGCGTTGAGTCTTCAGGTCGGTGCTGAGTCGTGCGCTCTCCTTCTGATAGCTTTTGTACATGGACTGCGCGTCACTGCTGATTGCCTCCACTTCGCTTTGCCATTTCTTAGCCGACTGGTTGAGCTGCTCTGTGGCTGTCTCGTAAGCCGGGATGTTCTGAAGAATGTACTCCATATCGATGAGTGCATATCTCTGTGCTCCTGCTGTAAGGCTCAGGCCAAACAGCATCATGATCATTAATACAGCTTTTCTCATACTATTTTTCTATTTTCAGTCGCCCGACTCTCCTGTCGGGATGTCGGGCGAATATGTTTATCAGTTTCTGTTAGAACTCCTGACCGAGTACGAAGTGGAAGTGGCTTCCGCCGTACTGGCTTGAACCGTTGATCTTATCAAATCCATATCCCCAGTCGATACCCATCATACCAATCATCGGGAGGTAGATACGTACACCGACACCGGCTGAACGCTTCATGTCGAATGGGTTGATGTTCTTGATGTTGCTCCATGCGTTACCACCCTCAAGGAATCCCAGCACATAGATGTTGGTACTTGTCTCGAGCATCAGCGGATAGCGCAACTCTATTCCCAGACGAGTGTAGGCATAACTACCGTAGCTGCTGTTGCTGCCGTAGTAGGTCAGTGAGCTGTTCTCGTAACCACGGAGGGCAACGCTCTCTGTAGCGTAGGTTGAGTAGCCTGTCATACCGTCACCACCGACGTCGAATGTCTCGAACGGAGACTTCTTATACTGGTTGTAGTGGCCCAGCACACCAAACTCCACGCGGCTCATCAGCACGAGGCTCTTCGGGTGAGTGGTGTAGTCCATCAGTGATGTAAATGTCTTAGCCTTGAACTTCCACTTGTGGTACTCAATCCATTTGTACAGCTTGTTGTAGTTGTCCTGAGTGATTGTACCGTCGCTGTTGTAGTAGCTCTTGTAGTCCTTACCGTCGAGCAGGGAGATAGGCGGAGTGATCTGCAGTGAGAGCGAGAACTCCGAACCCTGGCGCGGGAAGAGCGGGTTGTCTGTAGAGCTACGGGCCAGCGTAAGGTTAAGGCTGATGTTGTTACACTTTCCGTTTGTCACGGGGAAGTAAGCCCAGTCCTTCAGGATGTAGCGCTGATAAGAGAGCTCGGTCGAGAATGTGAAGTAGTCGTCCGGCCACTTGAGTCGCTTACCCCATCCTGCTGAGAGACCCCACAACTGGATTGACTTATCCGGGTCGTAGTAGTTCTCATAGCTGCTGTAGTTGCTGTAGTTATACATTCCGTAACCGCTATAACCGCTGTAGTAGCTGTTGTAGAGGTTGTTGTAGTATGCACTGTTGTAGTAGCGGCTACTGATATCTGTCTGTCTTGAGTAGAACGCCGACAGAGAGAAAGAGTTCGGTCGCTTACCGCCAAACCATGGGTCGAGGAACGAAACGCTGTACGACTGATAGTAGCGCGCATTGGTCTGACCGCTGATGGTCAGTGTCTGTCCGTCGCCCTGCGGCATGATGCCTCGGTGGTTCTTGCCCGGATGGAGCAGGTTGGCCACTGAGAAGTTGGTGAACTTAAGGCTCAGCTTACCGATGATACCTGTCTGTCCCCAACCGGCGGAGAACTCCACCTGGTCGTTAGCCTTTGAGACGAGGTCGTAGCCTATGTCCACCGTACCGTTTACCGGGTCCGGCTGGATGTCCGGCTTGATCTGCTCAGGGTCGAAGTGTCCCATCTGCTGGATCTCACGCATTGAACGCATCAGGTCGTCGCGGCTGAAGAGGTCGCCCGGGCGGGTGCGGAGCTCACGTCGGATGACATTCTCGTAGAGTCGGTCGTTACCGTTGATCTTAATCTTGTTGATGGTTGCCTGACGTCCCTCGTAGATACGCATCTCGAGGTCGATTGAGTCGCCGTCGATGTTCACCTCCACGGGGTCGAGGTTATAGAAGAGGTAACCATTATTGTAGTAGAGGTTACCGATGGCATCCTCGTCGGTCGATACACGTTCGTTGAGCAACTTCTGGTTGTAGACGTCGCCCTTCTTCATGCGCAGCAGGTAGTCCAGCTGTTCCGATGGGTAGAGCGTATTTCCCACCCAGGTCACGTTGCGCAGGTAGTATTTGTCACCCTCCTCGACGCGGAGCTTGATGCTCACCGTCTTGTCGTCGTAGTTCCATACACTATCGCTCACGATGATAGCGTCGCGGTAACCATACTCGTTATATTTATCGATGATATTCTGTTTATCCTCCTCATACTTCTCGTTGATGAACTTCTTAGCCTTGAAGAGGTTTGCCAGTTTACCCTTCTCGTTGGTCTTCTTCATGGCGTTCTTCAGCTTCTTGTCTGTGAGCGCCTCGTTGCCGATGATGGTAATCTCGTGCACCTTGATCTTCTCCTTCTTGTCGATGTCGACATCCACGAAGATCTGGTTCTCTGCCGATGGGTCGTCGTGCTGTGTGATTACCACGTCAGCATTCTTGAAGCCCTTTTCGTCATAGTAACGTTTGATGAGAGTGTTGGCGCGGTTCACGAGGTTAGGCGTGATCTGACTGCCTTTAACCAGTCCGAGTCGTGCTTCCAGGTCGGTCTTTTCCGACTTCTTTACGCCGTGATAGCGGATGTCCGAGATGCGTGGGCGCTGGGTGAGGTTGATCTTCAGCCACACCTTTCCGTCCTCAATCTTCTCAGCGGTGATCTGCACGTTTGAGAAGAGTCCGTGGCGCCAGTAACGTTTGATGGCAGTAGTGATGTCGTCGCCTGGGATGCTGACAGTCTGTCCTACGGTCAGTCCTGACAGTCCGATGAGTACATAGTCTTCATAGTTTTTGACGCCCTCTACTTTAATGTCGGCTATCTCGTACTTTTTAGGAGTTCCCGAATATAATATGACCGGCTTTGGTGCGTCCGCTGTCAGCGTGTCGGCCTCTTGAGCCGCCGTCTGCAAGCCTCCGCCCCACCATCCGATGAGCGCTGCTATTATAAGGGAAGAAATACGGTAATGCATTTATGTAATGTGTTATATAAGTTTACTGTTCCTTTGTTTCACTTTATTTAATCTGTTCGCTGGTCTTGCCGAATCGTCGCTCCCTCTGCTGGAAGTCGTAGATGGCCTTACACAGCTCCTCCTCGCCGAAGTCGGGCCAGAAGGTGTCGCAGAAGTAGAACTCCGAGTAGGCGCACTGCCAGAGCAGGAAGTTGCTCAGTCGCTCCTCGCCGCCTGTACGAATCAGGAGGTCGGGGTTAGGCATGAATGCCGTAGCCAGGTTCTGCTGTATAGTGTCGGCGGTGATGTCGTCGGCGCTGATTTCGCCCCTCTTCACCATTCCGGCTATTCTCTTTGTAGTCTCCACCAGCTCCCATTGCGAAGAGTAGCTCAGTGCCAGCACCAGGGTCAGTCCCGTGTTGCCCGCTGTGTGAGCAATGCACTCCTCCAGCTTCACTCTGACATCCTGTGGCAGTCGAGAGTTTTCGCCTATGGTGAGGAAGCGGATATTGTTCTTCATGAAGGTCTCCTCCTTGATCTGGTCGAAGAGCAGCGCCATCAGTGCCGCAACCTCGTCGGCTGGCCGGTTCCAGTTCTCCGTGGAGAAGGTGTATAGTGTGAGGTATCCCACGCCCAGTTTGGCAGCCGCTTCGGTGATGGTATGCACCGTCTCGGCACCAGCCTGATGGCCGAAGGTGCGCTGATGTCCGCGCATCTTGGCCCATCGCCCGTTTCCATCCATGATGATGGCCACGTGCTGCGGGATTCTCGTCATGTCTAACTTCTCTTTATATGACATAGTTTTCGGGTTAATCGTTGTTCAACCTCTTTCCTATATATTATATATACGTTTACTCTTTAATGATGAAACCGAGTCGGTTCAGCTGTCCGCGCCATACGCTCTTCTCGGCAGCGCGTGTCAGCCAGATGATGTCGGTATCCTCGTCCACCGCAAGGGCGAATCGTGACTCCACGCCGCGGAGTGCCTCCGGCAGCATGACGAGCGACTCGACAGGCTTCCACACCAGTCCCGCTACCGAATAGTAGAGGTCGGTGAAGTCCTTGCCCAGTGCGTAGAATGTGCCGCCGTAGTTGATGAGCTGAGGCTCCTCGAGCAGCGGACACTTATATTTTGATTCTGTTGAGAGCTCAACCCACTCCTGTCCCTCGATGTAACCCCAGGGCACGGATGCTGTGTCGGCAGCTGTAGGCGACTCTATCTGTCCCATCACCATGATGCTCTCCACACCTATATTATTATAATAATGTGTAGCGGTCATATCGTTGATAGGGAAGTCCGATGGCATCTCGCCCTCCACCGTCCAGCTTGCGCCGTCGGTGTTGGCCATCTTTCGTGTGCCGCCGTCGTTGATGATTCCTGTCAGCACGCTTCCGATCGGTGAGATCAGGCGCTCCACGTTGTCGCCCAGCTGAGCCTCTTCCCAGTCGGCACCATTCTCCGAGCAGAACGCCTTGGTGCTGCCCTTGACTGTGGCGTAGAGTTTACCGTTGAATTTCGTCAGAGATGTAAGCTCTGTCGATGGCAGGCCGTTGATCTCTGCGCTGAGCCAGAGGGTACCCGGCACCGTCTTGCTGAAGTTCACCACGCTGCTGCCGTCGAACACGTAGACTGTACCGTCCATCACGGTGCTTCTCATCTTGCCCTTAGCCTCGAGCTGAGAGACGGTAGCCCATGCGCGGTTGTTGAACCAGTTCAGAGAGTCGGGCTCCTGCTGATGCACGCGCACCTCGATGGTGTACTCCTTGGTCTGGACCATGTCCGGAGCCCACACCTTCACGCGGAATGGCTTTTCCATTGTCCCGGCCAGGTTCACCGAGTCGCTGATAGTGAAGAGCGAGTCCTCGGTGTCGTTATAGTTTCTGATAGACATCAGTCCTGAGACCGACATCTCTGTGATAAGAATCTTGTTGATGATTGTGTCTGCTCCCACAGGCAGTGAATCTTGATTGTAGACCTTACCGTTAATCTGGTCGATTGTAAAGGTATAGGTCACGCCCTTTATCGTGTCCAATTCAAATGATTGCAGAATCGCGTTTGAACTATACTCAACGGTCTCCTCGCCGCCGAGGCAAGAGCTCATTGCGATTGAAGTGAGTAGGAAGCCTGCTATGGCTGCTAATAATTTTATTCTCATTGATATTGTGTTTATTTACAAGTCGCAAAAATATGAACAATTTATTCCAATAATGAAGAAACAGACTAAGAATTATAAAAATTTATAGATAATAATGTGGAATGAGTGATAAAAAGTGATAGATTGTGGCTCCGAAGCGTAGTTTCCGTAAGTGGGTGGTTGCGGTGCTCTGTTGGGAAAATTTAATTCTCTATGCGGGTGAAGTCGCAAGAATGAGCTATCTTTGCAGCCGGATAAGATTAACATCGAGCATTATGAGTAGTTTAGAGTTAGGAAGATTCAACCAGATGGAGGTTGTGAAGCGAGTTGACTTCGGCGTCTACCTTGACGGTGGCGACGAGGGTGAGGTGTTGTTGCCTAATCGTTATGTGCCGGAGAACTGCAATCCGGGCGATGTGCTCAATGTCTTTCTCTATCTCGACATGGACGAGCGTCTCATCGCCACCACTCTGACTCCCTACGTCCAGGTGGGCGAGTTCGCCTGCCTCGAGGTTTCGTGGGTCAACCAGTTTGGTGCATTCCTCAACTGGGGATTGATGAAGGATCTCTTCGTGCCCTTCAGTGAGCAGAAGATGAAGATGAAGGTGGGCAACAGGTACATCGTTCATGTTCACCTCGACGATGAGAGCTACCGCATCGTGGCTTCCGCCAAGGTGGACCGCTACCTCTCCAAGGAGCGTCCCGACTATCGTCCCGGCACGGAGGTCGATGTGCTGATATGGCAGAAGACCGACCTCGGCTTCAAGGCCATCGTGGACAATCGTTTCGCGGGTCAGCTCTACGACAACGAGATATTCTCGCATCTCCACACCGGCGACCGCCTGAAGGCATACATCAAGCGAGTTCGTGAGGATGGAAAGATTGACCTCGTGCTCCAGCACTGGGGAATGTCCAGCGTCGACGACTTCTCCAAGCGACTCCTGCAGTATATCACCGACAATGGCGGCACCATCTCCTTCACCGACAAGAGCGATGCCAACGACATCTACGAGACCTTCGAGGTGAGCAAGAAGACCTTCAAGCGTGCGGTGGGCGACCTCTACAAGAAGCGCCTCATCACCATCTCCGACGATGCCATCCGCCTGGCTGACGCCAAGCCGAGCGTGGGTGCTGCGGAAGCAGAAAAGTTGAAGAAATAGGGAAATCCCTATTCATGAATATCGGAAATCTTTAGGGTGGGGGAGATTCTCACCCTATTTTTGTAGCAAAGAAAAAGAATAATAGAAACCGACTAAATAAAAACGATTATGAAAAAGTTATTTCTTCTATCGCTTTTTACGGTGTTGTCCGTAGTTAGCAATACATGCTGGGCTGGCATGAGCAGCAGCCGCATCCGCAAAGAGGCTCTCTATCTCTCTGATAAGATGGCTTACGAGCTTGGACTGAACGACAGTCAGTACGACGACGTATATGAGATTAACTACGATTTCATCTACTCGCTCCGCAACACACTCGACTATGTGGTTGATGGTTACGAGTGGGCTATCGACGACTACTACGATGCTCTCGATCTCCGCAACGATGATCTTCGCTGGGTGTTGAGCAACAGTCAGTATCGCCGCTTCCTGAAGATTGAGTACTTCTATCGTCCAATCAGTGTGGCTACCAGCGGATGGTTCTTCCGCATCTATAGTGTCTACACCAACACTAGCCTCTTCTATAAGTCTCATCCGAGCGTATACCGAAGCTACAAGGGTGGTCACTTCCGTGAGTCGTTCAGCAATCAGAGCTACTATCAGAACCGTTATCGTCATAACATCTATACCGGTAATGTGTCTGTTCGCAGCGACAGCAACTATAAGAAGAACCGCAACTCGGACTTCGGCAATGTTCAGATCCGTCCGAATACGTCGCGCAGCGAGAGTGGTCGCAACACTGTGAACACTTCGTCTCGTCGTCAGAGCTCTTCTACCACTGGCCGCAACCAGTCTGGCAATGTGACTCGTCCTACGTCGACCACCAACTCCGTCAGTGTAGGGTCTCTGAGAAATCAGAGTAGCAGCAGCTCTAATCGTGGCAGTAGCTCTGACCGTAGCAGTTCGTCAAGCAGCTATACTAAGCAGCCAACGACTACTCCGTCGAGCACCAACAACACTGGTGTCAGCACTAGTGGTAACCGCGGCACTGTCGGCACTTCGAACAACAGCTCCGGCAATCGCAACAGCTCCGGCAGCTCTTCAGTGAATAGCTCAACCCGTCGCAGCAGCTCCAGCAGCAATTCTGGAAGTAGCCGCAGCAGTAGCTCAAGCAGCAGTAGCAACTCCAGCCGTCGCAGCGGAAGATAAATATTTAGAAAATAGCCATATGACAATTAGTTATATGGCTATTTTCTTATTATCTTTGCCGAAAAAGAAAGACAATGGAGAAGCGTAAAATAAAAGATGGTAAAGAGGTAACATCAGCCCGGATGTCACAGACAGAATTTGAGGAGAAGTTACTTGGTGCCCTTAAACAGGTAGAGGACCATATCTCCGGTGTGAAGAAAATGAAGAGCTGGGAGGAGTTGCGTAAAGAGTTATAAGACAGGCTGCCAGTAACTGAAACTACTACTAAGTAACTAGACTTTTGTTAACGTACCACAAAAAAGACTTGGATTAACCACTTTGAAAA